>NZ_CALLYO010000624.1 GCF_937858865.1 uncultured Amaricoccus sp.
CCTACCTCGACCAGTTCATCCACGGCCGCGCCACCGGCCCGATCGAGACGGTCCGGTGATGCGGTTACGGGATTTCCGTTGATCATAGTGCGGAAATTCCGTATATCCCATGCAGGACAGCTTCGACCCAGCCAAGGACCGCGCAAACGTCGCGAAGCACGGCCTGTCGCTGGCCTTCGGAAAGAGGATCTTCGAGGACGACGACCATCTGATCCTTCCGTCCATCCGGCCCGTGGACGGCGAGGAGCGCTTCAAGGCCATCGGCGCGGTGGCCGGCAAGCTCTATACCGCCGTCTTCACGTGGCGCGGCGACCTGCCCCGATTCATCTCCGTCAGAAGGAGCAACAAGGGTGAAGAACGAGCCTATCGCACTCCCGGCTGACCCCTCCGACCCCGAGGACTTCGACGTCTCCCCCGAAGCCCTCGACCGCGCCCAGCGCAGCCGCCTGATCCGCCGGACCCGCACCGGCCTCGGCCTTTCCCAGGCCGAGTTCGCCCGCCGCTTCCACGTCCCCGTCGGCACGCTGCGCGACTGGGAGCAGGCCCGCGCCACCGCCCCCGACTTCGCCGTGGCCTATGTCCGCGTCATCGCCAGGCACCCCGATCTGGTGTCCGCGGCGGTCGCATGAGGTGCCGGTAACGATGCATTAACCCGACGATTCCCTTCCGTTTCAACATCTTACCTATAGTTTCGCGCGCGAAATCCCCCCATTACGCACCATGAGCAGCCGCCGCCCCGCCTTCACCTGCACCGCCTGCGGCGCCACCCATTCCAAATGGTCCGGCCGCTGCGACGCCTGCGGTGCCTGGAACACCATCGCCGAGGAGGCCCCCCTCGCCGCCCCTGCCCGCGGCCGCCGCATCGCCCTCACCGGCCTCGCCTCGACCGAGCCCCCGCTCCCGCGCAGCCTCTCCGGCATCGCCGAGCTCGACCGCGTCCTCGGCGGCGGCCTCGTGCCCGCCTCGGCCATCCTCGTCGGCGGCGACCCCGGCATCGGCAAGTCCACCCTCCTCCTCCAGGCCGCCGCCGCCTTCGCCGCCGGCGGCCAGCCCGCCGTCTACGTCTCCGGCGAGGAGGCCACCGCCCAGATCCGCATGCGCGCCCAGCGCCTCGGCCTGACCGACGCCCCCCTGCAACTCGCCACCGAGACCAGCCTGCGCGACATCCTCGCCACCCTCGAGGCCGAGCGCCCGGCGCTCGCCGTCATCGACTCGATCCAGACCATGTGGTCCGACGCCGTCGACAGCGCCCCGGGCTCGGTCTCCCAGGTCCGCGCCGCCGCCCACGAGCTCACCAGCTTCGCCAAGCGCCGCGGCACCGCCGTCCTCCTCGTCGGCCACGTCACCAAGGAGGGCCAGATCGCCGGCCCGCGCGTGGTCGAGCACATGGTCGACACCGTCCTCTACTTCGAGGGCGAGCGCGGCCACCAGTTCCGCATCCTGCGCGCCGTCAAGAACCGCTTCGGCCCCGCCGACGAGATCGGCGTCTTCGAGATGACCGGCCGGGGCCTCGCCGAAGTCACCAACCCCTCCGCCCTCTTCCTCTCCGAGCGCGACGCCGCCACCTCCGGCTCCACCGTCTTCGCCGGCATCGAGGGCACCCGCCCCCTCCTCGTGGAAATCCAGGCCCTCGTCGCCCCGGCAGCCCCCGGCACCGCGCGGCGCACCGTCGTCGGCTGGGACAGCGGGCGCCTCGCCATGCTCCTCGCCGTCCTCGAGGCCCGCTGCGGCATCCCCTTCGGCCCCTCGGACGTCTACCTCAACGTCGCCGGCGGCCTGCGCATCACCGAGCCCGCCGCCGACCTCGCCGTCGCCGCTGCGCTGGTCTCCGCCCGCCAGGACATCCCCCTGCCGCGCGACGCCGTCGTCTTCGGCGAGGTCTCCCTCTCCGGCGCGCTCCGCCCGGCGCCGCAGACCGACGCCCGCCTGCGCGAGGCGGCGAAGCTCGGCTTCGCCCAGGCCTTCACCCCGCCCGGCGCCCGCGGTAACGACCTCGCGATTCACCCGGTTGCGGATCTCGCCGCATTCATGGACAAGTGCTTCGGCCCCATCGAGCGGTGACCCGGGAGAACATGCAAGGCTTCACACTCGTCGACGGCATCGTCCTCGCGGTCATCGCGCTCTCCGCCGTCCTCGCCTACGCCCGCGGCTTCGTGCGCGAATCGCTCTCGATCGCCGGCTGGGTGGTGGCGGCGCTCGCCGGCTTCTACTTCGCCCCGATGCTCGAGCCGCTGATGCGCGAGGTCCCGGTCCTGCGCGACCTCCTCGGCACCAACTGCGAGCTCGGCATCCTCGCCGGCTTCGCCGCCGCCTTCGTCACGGCCCTCGTCCTCGTCTCCTTCATCACCCCGCTCCTCGCCGGCGCGGTGCAGAATTCCGCCATCGGCCCGATCGACCAGGGCCTCGGCTTCCTCTTCGGCATCGCCCGCGGCGTGCTCCTCGTCGTCATCGCCCTCGTCGTCTACGCGACGATCTTCGGCGGCTCGGGCGGCATCGCCCAGATCGACGGCAGCCGCAGCGCCGCCGTCTTCGGCGACCTCGAGCGGCGCATCCAGGCCATGCTCCCCGAGGACGCCCCGCAATGGGTCGCGGGGCAGTACGACCGGCTGACCGCCAGCTGCGGCCGAAGCACCGACCAGGCGCTGATGACATTGCCGAAACCCGCCTCTATATAGCGGCGCAACGCTGTCCCCCGGAGGCGCCCCCGCCCCATGACAATCCCCTTCGACGACGACAAGCTGCGCGAGGAGTGCGGCGTCTTCGGCGTGATCGGCGTCCAGGACGCCGCCACCTTCGTCGCCCTCGGCCTGCACGCGCTGCAGCACCGCGGCCAGGAAGCCGCCGGCATCGTCGCCTACGCGCCCGAGCCCGGCTTCACCTCCGCCCGCCACTTCGGCTACGTCCGCGACAACTTCACCTCCCAGAGCCGCATCGAGGGCCTGCCGGGCTCGCTGGCCATCGGCCACGTCCGCTATTCGACCGCCGGCTCCAAGGGCAGCACCCAGATCCGCGACGTCCAGCCGCTCTTCGCCGAGTTCGCCATGGGCGGCGCCGCCATCGCCCACAACGGCAACCTCACCAATGCCCTCGCGCTCCGCGCCGAGCTCATCGAGCGCGGCTCGATCTTCCAGTCGGGCTCGGACACCGAGTGCATCATCCACCTGATGGCCCGCTCGATGCAGCGCACCATCCCCGAGCGGATGAAGGACGCGCTGCGCCTCGTCGAAGGCGCCTTCTCCATCGTCGCCATGACCCGCTCCAAGCTCATCGGCGTCCGCGATGCCCTCGGCGTCCGCCCGCTGATGCTCGGCCGCCTCGGAGACGCCTGGGCGCTCGCCTCCGAGACCTGCGCCTTCGACATCATCGGCGCCGAGTTCGTGCGCGAGATCGAGCCCGGCGAGATGGTGATCTGCACCGCCTCGGGCGTCGAGAGCTTCTTCCCCTTCCAGCCGAAGGCGCCGCGCTTCTGCATCTTCGAGAAGGTCTACTTCTCCCGTCCCGACAGCGTGATCGGCGGCCAGTCGGTCTACGAGACCCGCCGCCGCATCGGCGTCGAGCTCGCCCGCGAGGCCCCGGTCGAGGCCGACCTCGTCTGCCCGGTCCCCGACTCGGGCACCCCCGCCGCCATCGGCTACAGCCAGGAATCGAAGATCCCCTACGCGATGGGGATCATCCGCAACCAGTACATGGGCCGCACCTTCATCGAGCCGACCGAGCAGATCCGCAACATGGGCGTCCGCCTCAAGCTCAACGTGAACCGCGCGCTCGTCGCCGGCAAGCGCATCGTCCTCGTCGACGATTCCGTCGTCCGCGGCACGACCAGCCGCAAGATCCGCGAGATGCTGCAGGACGCGGGCGCCGCGGAAGTCCACTTCCGCATTGCCTCGCCCCCCACGCAGTGGCCCTGCTTCTACGGCGTCGACACCCCCGACCGCTCCAAGCTCCTCGCCGCCACCATGTCCGAGGAGGAGATGCGCGCCTGGGTCGGCGTCGACAGCCTCAAGTTCGTCTCCCTCGACGGCCTCTACCGCGCCTGCGAGGAACCGGGCGGCCGCAACCCCCGCCAGCCGCAGTTCTGCGACGCCTGCTTCTCCGGCGACTATCCGGTCCGCCCCTCCGACCGCATCGAGCAGGGCTTCCGCCCCAAGGTCACCGCGTGACCGCGGCGCCGCAACGCATCTCGCTCGTCACCGGGGCGAGCCGCGGCCTCGGCTTCGCCACCGCCCTCGCCCTCGGCACCCGCGGCGCCCAGGTGGTCGCGCTCGCCCGCACAGTCGGCGGCCTCGAGGAACTCGCCGACGCCATCGAGGCCGCCGGCGGCCCGACCCCGACCCTCGTGCCGCTCTCCCTCGACGACGACGGCGGCCTGCAGCGCCTCGGCCTCGCCATCCACCAGCGCTGGGGCCGGCTCGACCTCGTGGTGCACGCCGCCGCCCACGCCGCGCCGCTCGCCCCGGCCCCGCACCTCGCCGACAAGGATTTCGACACCAGCGTCGAGATCAACCTGCGCGGCACCAGGCGGCTCATCGCGATGCTGCATCCGCTCCTCGTCGCCGCGCCGGCCGGCCGCTTCGTCTACGTCGCCGACGACCGTGCCGGCCGCCCCTTCTACGGCGCCTACGGCGCCAGCAAGGCCGCCGCCGAATCGCTGGTGCGCAGCTGGGCCGCCGAGAGCGCCCGCATCGGCCCCGAGGTCCTGACCTTCGCCCCGAGCCCGATGCCGACGGCACTCCGCGCCCGCTTCTACCCGGGCGAGGACCGCAGCACCCTCACCCCCTGCGCCGAAGAGGCCGCCCGCCTCCTCGCGCGCCTGGAGACCGTCGCCGCCTGACGAAGGCCCCGCACCGCCGCGCTTCGTGTCTATACAACGTCTATACGCGAAAATAACACTTTCATATCAGTGCGTTACAATCTGGGCACGCGTGCCCGGGTGTGCCCTACCCCTTCACGTACTTCCGCCAGTCATGCTCCTCGCGGAATCCCAGCACCTCGCGGATCTTCCGGTTGGAATAGAGCGCCTCGAACTCACCGAGCTCCCGCGTCACCGGCACCCCCGGATAGAACCGCTCGACGATCTCCTTCGTCGGCAGGTTCACCGAGTTGGTGTCGTTCCCGGCATTGAACACCTGGAACCCGAGCCCGTCCTTC
This sequence comes from uncultured Amaricoccus sp., assembly GCF_937858865.1. GTDB lineage: Bacteria > Pseudomonadota > Alphaproteobacteria > Rhodobacterales > Rhodobacteraceae > Amaricoccus. The sequence continues at coordinate 5,149 of NZ_CALLYO010000624.1, forward strand.
TCCAGGCAGAGATGCACGATCTGCCCCAGATCCCGCGCGTCGATGTAGCAGAAGGTATTCCGCCGCCTGACCTTCGGATCCGCGAAGAACCCCGGAAACAGCTCGTACTCGTGCGGCTCGATCACGTTCCCGATCCGGAGCGCATAGATGTCCGCCCCCGACCGCCGCTGGAAGCTCCGCGCCGTCACCTCGTTCACCACCTTGGACAGCCCGTAGCTGTCCATCGGATCGACGTCGTACTCCTCCTCGAGCGGCAGCGCCCGCGGATCGGTCTCCCCGTCCGAGAAGCAGACCCCATAGGTCGTCTCCGACGAGGCGACCACGATCTTCCTCACCCCGAGCTTCACCGCCGCCTCGATGACGTTGTAGGTCCCCATCGCATTGACCCGGAAGGTCTCGTTGTCCGGCCGGATCAGGATGCGCGGAATCGCCGCGAAGTGGACCACCGCATCGAGCTTCGGCACCCCCGTCCCCGGCTCCATCTCGTCGAAGCCGGCATACATCGTCATCGCGTTGAACATCTCCCCCGAGTCGGTGATGTCCGCGACCAGATTGTCGACCCCCGGATGATCGAGCGGCACCAGGTCGACGTTCAGCACCCGGTAGCCCTTGCCGAGCAGATACGGCACCACATGCCGCCCCGCCTTGCCCGATCCGCCGGTGAAAAGGATCCGCTTCGCCATCTCTTTCCTCCCCTTCTGGCCGCGCCGCCACTCATCGCCGTTTCGCCGCCCGAGTCCAGCCCCGCCCCCGCGCTCCGCGAAACGCTGGAAATCCACGCCGGCTCGGTCCTATGATCGGAGCCGAAGAAGAAACACCGGGGGAGACACAATGGCGCGCACCATCGCGGTTCTGGGGGCTTCCGGCACCGGCAAGTCCACGCTGGTCGACCGGATGTGCGCCCTCGAGGGCCAGCCGCACCCGGCCGCAGCGCCCGGCGAGCTCCGGGTCGCGACCTTCACCCACCTCGACGAGACCTGGCAGGCGATCGACACGCCCGGGTCCATCGAGCTCCTCCACGTCGCGACCGACGCCCTGCTCGCCGCCGACGCCGCCGTCGTCTGCGTCGCGCCCGACGCCGCCGGCGCGCTCCTCGCCTCCCCCTACCTCCACGCCGTCGAGGCCGCCGGCACGCCGGCCATCATCTTCATCAACCGCATCGACGAGGCGACCGACCGGGTCCGCGACATCGTCGCCGCGCTGCAGGACTACGCCGGCCAGCCCATCGTCCTGCGCCAGGTGCCGATCCGCGACGGCGGCCAGGTCACCGGCGCCGTCGACCTCGTCTCCGAGCGGGCCTGGTCCTACCGCGAAGGCGCCCCCTCGACGCTGATCGAGCTCCCGGCCGGCATGCTCGACCGCGAGCAGGAGGCCCGCAGCGCGCTCCTCGAGCATCTCTCCGAATTCGACGACCACCTGCTCGAGGAACTGATCGACGACAAGGAGCCGCCGAGCGCGGAGGTCTACGCCATCTGCGCCAAGATCCTCGCCGAGAACCGCGCCATCGAGGCGCTGATCGGCTCGGCCGCCCACGGCAACGGCATCGTCCGGATCATGAAGGCGCTCCGCCACGAGGCCCCGCCCCCCGCCGCCCTCCGCGAGCGGCTGCAGGCGCAGGCCAGCCTCTCCGAGCCGCCGATCGCGGTCGTCTTCGCCAGCGCCCACCGCAAGCACCTCGGCAAGACCCTGCTCCTGCGCGCCCTCGAGCCCCTGGCCGCCGGGCGCCCGGTCGGCGGCCGCCCGGCCGGCCAGCTCACCCCGGCCGACCCCCGCGACAGCCACCACCTCGACGAGGTGCCCGAAGGCATGATCGTCAGCGCGGTCAAAGCCGACCACCTCTCCGCCGGCCGCCTCGCCACCGCCGGCGAGCTGCACGAGACCCCGGCCTGGCACCGTCCGCAACCGCCCGTCGCCTACCGCATCCTCGCCCCCGTCGCCGAGCGCGACAGCGTCAAGCTCTCGGGCGCGCTCGCCTCGCTCGCCGAGGGCGACAGCGCGCTGATCGTGAGCCAGGACCCCGCCACCGGCGGCGCGCTGGTAGGCACCCAGGGCCCCCTCCACCTCCGCCTCGTCCGCCAGCGCCTGAAGGACGTCTTCGGCATGGAGGTGGACGAGGTGCTGCCCGCCGCCGACTACCGCGAGACCATCTCCCGCAGCCACGAGACCGCCTATCGCCACAAGAAGCAGACCGGCGGCGCCGGCCAGTTCGCCGACGTGCGCCTCGTCATCGCTCCCGGCGCCCGCGGCTCGGGCTTCACCTTCTCCGAGGTGGTGAAGGGCGGCGCGGTGCCGAAGAACTACATCCCCGCCGTCGAACAGGGCGCCGAGGACGCCATGGAGCGCGGCCCGCTCGGCTTCCCGGTGGTCGACGTCTCGGTGACCCTCACCGACGGCCAGGCGCATGCCGTCGACAGCTCCGACATGGCCTTCCGCATCGCCGGTCGCCAGGGAACGCGCGAGGCGCTGAAGGCTGCCGGCCCCGTCCTGCTGCAGCCGGTCTGCCGCGTCGCCATCCATGCGCCGGCCCTCTTCACCGGCAGCCTCGGCCCGATCATCTCCTCGCACGCGGGCCAGGTCCTCGGCTTCGACACCGACCCCGACGCCAAGGGCTGGGAACGGTTCGAGGCGCTCGTCCCCGGCAGCGTTCTCGGCCCCCTCGCCAACGACGTCCGCGCCGCCACGCAGGGCGTCGGCTGGTTCGAATCGAGCTTCGATCACTACGAGGAGCTGCACGGCAAGGCCGCCGACCGGATCATCCAGGAGCGCGCGAAGGAGCCCGCCTGACGTCCGAGATTTCCGCTGGACGACGACGTTGCCGTAGCCTAGTTATCGCCGCCAGACGGCGCGGCCGTCGCGACGCCCGGGTAGCTCAGGGGTAGAGCAGCGGACTGAAAATCCGCGTGTCGGTGGTTCAAATCCGCCCCCGGGCACCA
>NZ_CALLYO010000625.1 GCF_937858865.1 uncultured Amaricoccus sp.
AAATCCCTTCAGGATCAAAGGGATACCTATAGTTTCGCGCGCGAAATCCTCTTCCCTGGCCCCGCGGCGCTACTGCGCCAGCGCCGCCGGCGGCGCGGCCGGCACCCGGCGGCCCTGGGCGCGCTGGGTCTCGAAGGCCTCGGGGGCGTTCAGCACCATCGGCCGGTAGACGAGCGCCTCGCGGTCGCTGCTGAACAGCCGCTCGAGCAGCCGGCCGTGGTGGGTCTGCCGCCAGGCCACGTCCTCCTGGGCGAGCTGGCCGCGGATCGCCGGGTCGCGCGGGCCGGCCGCCGCCACCAGCCCGCCGCCGCCCGAGCCCTGGACCTGCGGCCGTCCGGTCAGGCCGCTGACCGCCTCGGCGTGCGGGCGGTAGTCCACGCGGTTGACCGCGCCCGGCGTCGGCGGCGGCAGCGCGGTCAGGTTCTCGGGCATCTCGAGCGGGCGGGTGGGCAGGACCATGAACTCGTCCGGCTTGCCGGCGATGCCGGCCGAGCGCAGGCTGCCGGCGACCCCGCCCTGGCCGCAGCCGGCCAGCGCCAGCGCCGCCAGAACCGCCGCCGCTCCGAGGATCGCCCGACCTGCCCGTTTCGTCCCTGTCATGCCCGCGTCTCTACCGCACTCGGCCGCGCGCGTCACCTCCCCTTGCGCGCGCCGGCGACGACGAGCAGCGCCGCGCCGCCGAAGATCGCCGCATCGGCGACGTTGAAGGCGAAGGGGTTGCGGATGCCGCAGCAGCTCATGTTGATGAAGTCGGCGACCGCCCCCCAGCGCACCCGGTCCCAGACGTTGCCGAGCGCCCCGCCGACGATGGCCCCGACGCCGATGGCCTGCACCCAGCCGCCGTGCCGCGCCCAGACGAGCAGCGCCGCGACGATGGCGAGGGCGAGCGCGACCAGCACCCACCGTCCGGCGGCGCCGAAGTCGAAGAGGCCGAAGTTGATCCCCTCGTTCCAGGCCATGGTGAGGTTCAGCCAGGGGTCGAGGACCGGGATGTGCAGCCGGTGCTGCAGGTCGAGCCCGACGACCACCCAGAGCTTGAGGGCGCGGTCGAGGGCGAAGACGACGGCCGCGACGAGAAGGGCGCGGCCGATATTTCCGGCGGGCATCGGCAGGCTCCGGACCAAGGGTCCGCCGTCCCTTAGCCGCGCCCGCCCCCGGTCACAAGCTCAGGCGGCGGCGAGCTTTCCGCGCACCAGCTTCTCGTAGTCGCCGGCGATCGAGCGGGTCAGCGCGCCGACCTCGAAGCGGTAGTCGCCGATCTGGCCCACCGGCGTGACCTCGGCGGCGGTGCCGGTCAGCCAGCACTGCTCGAAGCCCTCCATCTCCTGCGGCTCGATGTGGCGCTCGACGACCTTCACCCCGCGCTCCTTCAGCATCTGCACCACCGTCTGCCGGGTGATGCCGTTCAGGAAGCAGTCGGGCAGCGGCGTGTGCACCTCGCCGTCCTTCACGAAGAAGACGTTGGCCCCGGTCGCCTCGGCGACATAGCCGCGGTAGTCCATCATGATCGCGTCCGAGCAGCCCTTGGCCTCGGCGGCGTGCTTGGACATGGTGCAGATCATGTAGAGCCCGGCGGCCTTGGCGAAGGAGGGGATCGTCTCCGGCGAAGGGCGCTTCCACGTCGAGATGTCGAGCTTCGCGCCCTTCATCTTGGCGTCGCCGTAGTAGGCGCCCCACTCCCAGACCGCGATCGCCATGTGCACCGGGTTGCGCGACGAGGCGACGCCCATGTCCGGGCCCGAGCCGCGCCAGACGAGCGGGCGGACATAGGCGTCGGTGAAGCCGTTTTTGGCGAGGGTCGCCGCCTTCGCCGCCTCGATCTCGTCGACGCCGTAGGGGCGCGGGATGTCGAGATAGTCGCAGGACTTGAGCAGCCGCTCGGTGTGGTCGCGGCTGCGGAAGATCTGGCCGTCGTAGCAGCGCTCGCCCTCGAAGACCGAGCTCGCATAGTGCAGCGCGTGCGTCAGGACGTGGACCCTCGCGTCCCGCCAGGGCACGAAGGCGCCGTCCAGCCAGATGAATCCGTCCCGATCGTCGTATGCGCCAGCCATGGCCGTTCCTCACTCGCTTTCGTGATGTTGCGCTGCAACCGCCACCCGCGATCGTTCGTTGCGCCATCTGCGGTCCCGGCTAGCATTTGAGTCTTGGAATGTCAACATGCCTGACATAAACTGTGAGCGACGAGCCCGGCGACGCGCCAGGCGACGAGGCAGGCAGGAGACCGATGGTCCGCGGCTATTCGACCAATCCGACCCGGAGCGAGCAGCTCCTGTTCCTGACCGACGACCAGCTGCGGCAGGGCATCGAGCTGATGTACTTCGCCTATCGCGGCTTCACCGCCGATCCCGACCGGATCCTCGAGGCGCGCGGCTACGGGCGGGCGCACCACCGGGCGATCCACTTCGTCAACCGCCGGCCGGGGCTGACGGTGAACGAGCTGCTCGACGTCCTCGGGGTGACCAAGCAGAGCCTCAACCGGGTGCTGCGCCAGCTCGTCGAGGACGGGCTGGTCGAGAGCCGGGTGGGCGTCGAGGACCGGCGCCACCGCAACCTGACGCTGACCGAGGCGGGGCGGGCGCTCGAGCAGGAGCTCTCGGCGGCGCAGCGGCGGCGGATGCGCGCGGCCTTCTCGGTGGCCGGGCCGGAGGCGGTGCACGGCTTCCGCAAGGTGCTGGAGCAGATGATCGATCCCGAGCTGCGCGCGCGGCTGGTCGGGTGGCTGGAGAGCGGGCGCTGATGGGCGATCCGACGCAACCCCACGTCCTCGTCGTCGACGACGATCCGCGGCTGCGGGCGCTGCTGCAGAAGTTCCTGGCGCGCAGCGGCTTCATGGTGACGGCGGCGCGCGACGCGGCGCATGCCCGGCGGCTGCTGGTCGGGCTCGACTTCGACCTCATGGTGCTCGACGTGATGATGCCGGGGGAGGACGGGCTGAAGCTGACCGCCAGCCTGCGCGAGACGATGACGACGCCGATCCTGCTGCTGACCGCGCGCGGGGACGCGGACGACCGCATCCTCGGGCTCGAGGCGGGGGCGGACGACTATCTGCCGAAGCCGTTCGAGCCGCGCGAGCTGCTGCTGCGGATCAACGCCATCCTGAGGCGGGTGCCGAAACCGCAGCCGAAGAGCGAGCCGCCGAAGACGCTGCAGCTCGGCGAGGTGCGCTACGACCTCGGGCGGGGCGAGCTCTGGCGGGGGCGCGAGCTGATCCGGCTGACGGCGACCGAATCGATGCTGATGCGCATCTTCGCCGCCCGCGCCCACGAGCCGGTGACCCGGCAGGAGCTGGTCGAGGACCTCGGCGGCGGCATCGCCGAGGCGCAGGAGCGGGCGGTGGACGTGCAGATCACCCGGCTGCGGCGGAAGATCGAGCAGGACCCCAAGGCGCCGCGCTACCTGCAGACGGTGCGGGGGGCCGGCTACATGCTGGCGCCGGACTGAGCCCGCACGGGGTCCGCACAGTGCGGGCTTCGGGCAAGCTGCTGAACGGGAACGATAAAGTCTTTGGCGCTAACCACTTTTCAACCAAGGTTAACCGGGGAGAGGGAGGGGTCATGGCGGACTGGCGAGCGGTCGACGGCTATCTGGCGGGGGTCCTCCTCGGCGACGATCCCGCGCTCGCGGCGACGCTCGCCGCCAACGCGGCGGCCGGGCTGCCGGCGATCGACGTCTCGCCGCTGCAGGGCAAGCTGCTCCACATCCTCGCGCGCATGGCGGGCGCCCGCCGCATCCTCGAGATCGGCACCCTCGGCGGCTATTCGACGATCTGGCTGGCGCGGGCGCTGCCCGAGGGCGGGCGGGTCGTCAGCCTCGAGGCCGAGGCGCGCCACGCCGAGGTCGCCCGCGCGAACATCGCCAAGGCCGGGCTCGCCGACCGGGTCGAGGTGGTCGTCGGCCCGGCGCTCGGCAGCCTGCCGACCCTCGAGGGCCCGTTCGACCTCGTCTTCATCGACGCCGACAAGCGCGGCAACCCCGACTATCTGGCCTGGGCGCTGCGGCTCTCCCGCCCCGGCACCGTCATCGTCTGCGACAACGTCGTCCGCGACGGCGCGGTCGCCGACGCCGCGAGCCGCGACCCCGGCGTCCTCGGCACCCGCCGCTTCTTCGAGATGCTGGCCGCCGAGCCGCGCCTGACCGCCACCGCCGTCCAGACCGTCGGCGCCAAGGGCTGGGACGGCTTCGCCATCGCCATCGTCGACTGAGCCGGCGCCCGTGCCTGCGCGTTAACCTTGGTTGAAAATCGGTTGACGCGCGAGGGTCAGATCAAATGAAATCAAAGACTTGACCAAGTGGGCACGCGTGCCCACCCGTGCGCCCGCCCGCTCAAAGCCGCCCGATCCGCTCGAGGAGGAGGGCGAAGAAGGCGTCGTCGTCGACC
>NZ_CALLYO010000626.1 GCF_937858865.1 uncultured Amaricoccus sp.
TTCATTCTTTCTCCACCAAGGTTAACGTGCCCGATCCTGCGGCTCTCGCTCGGTGCCCGGAGGCACGGAGGAAACATCCCCGCCGCCGCCTGGCGCCGGGATGAAACCTGGCCGGCCGAATGTGCGCGGCATCCGAATCGCATCCCTGGAGACCCGTCATGTTCAGCTCGATCAAGGCCGCGATCGCCCGCTCGCGCGAGCAGGCCGCCGCGCGCCGCGCCGTCCGCCTGCTCGAGGGGCAGAGCGACCATCTTCTCGCCGACATGGGCCTCAGCCGCGAGACCCTCTTCAGCTCCGTCGTCGGACCGAAGCGGCACTGAGGCGCCTTTCCCCCCGGCCAACTGCCCGCCCCCGAACGGGGCGGGCTTCTTCTTGTCAGCCCCCGGCCCTTGGCTTATCGCGGGGGCCCATGACCGAACTGCGGCCTCTCGCCTCCGGGCGCCTCCTCGTCGGCGGCTGTCCCGAGGGCTTCGACGCGCGCCACCTGGCGCAGACCATCGCCCGCGCCAGCGGGCCGGTGATCCATGTCGCGCGCGACGATGCCCGGCTCGCCGCCACCCGCGCCTCGCTGCGCTTCTTCGCGCCCGAGCTGCCGGTCCTCGGCTTCCCGGCCTGGGACTGCCTGCCCTACGACCGCATCTCCCCCGGCGCCGAGATCGCCGCCCGCCGCATGGCGACGCTGGCCGCCCTCGCGGCCGGCTTCTCCCGCCCGGCCGCCATCCTCACCACCGTCAACGCCGCCACGCAGCGCGTCCCGGCCCGCGAGGTGCTGGCCGCCTCGAGCTTCACCGCCGCGGTCGGCGAGCGGGTCGACCTCGCCGGCTTGCGCGCCTACCTCGCCCGCATGGGCTTCCAGCAGGCCCCGACCGTCACCGAGCCGGGCGAGTTCGCCATCCGCGGCGGCCTCGTCGACCTCTTCCCGCCGGGCGCCCGCGGCCCGGTCCGCCTCGACCTCTTCGGCGACGCCCTCGAGTCGGTGCGCCGTTTCGACCCCGAGACCCAGCGCACCAGCGAGAGCCTGAAGCGGGTCGAGCTCGCCCCCGTCTCCGAGGTCATCCTCGACGAGCCCTCGATCCAGCGCTTCCGCACCCGCTACCGCGAGCATTTCGGCGCGCCCTCTCCCGACGATCCGCTCTATGCCGCGATCAGCGCCGGCCGCAAGCACCAGGGCTACGAGCACTGGCTCCCCTTCTTCCACGAGCGGCTCGAAACCCTCTTCGACTATCTCCCCGGCGCCCCCGTCGTCCTCGACGACCAGACCGCCGCCGCCCGCGCTGCCCGCTGGGCCGCCCTCTCCGACCAGTACGACGCCCGCGCGAGCGCGCTTGCCGCCAAGTCGAAGCTCGGCACCGTCTACAAGCCCGTCCCCCCGCACGAGCTCTACCTCGACGACGCCGCCTGGGACGCCGCCATCGCCGCGCGCCCGCTCCACCAGCTCTCCGCCCTGCCGCAGCCGCTCGGCCCCGGGGTCATCGACGCCGGCGGCCGCATCGGCCGCGACTTCGCCCCCGAGCGGCAGCAGGAGTCCGTCAGCCTCTTCGGCGCCCTCGCCGCCCATGTCGCCACCCGCCGCCGCAAGGGCGACGTCGTCGTCGCCAGCTATTCCGCCGGCGCCCGCGAGCGCCTCGCCGGCCTCCTCGCCGACGCCGGCGTCACCGACGCCCGCGAGATCAGGGGGGCAGGGGAGCTCTCCGGCGATGGCGCCCTCGGCCTCGCCGTCTGGCCGCTCGAGCACGGCTTCGAGGCCCCCGGTCTCACCGTCGTCGCCGAGCAGGACGTGCTCGGCGACCGGCTGATCCGCGCCCCCCGCCGCCGCAAGCGCGCCGAGAACTTCCTCACCGAGGCCGCCGGCCTCACCCCCGGCGACCTCGTTGTCCACGTCGACCACGGCATCGGCCGCTACCAGGGGCTCGAGACCATCACCGCCATGGGCGCCCCGCACGAGTGCCTCGCCCTCGAATACGCCGGCGGCGACAAGCTCTACCTGCCGGTCGAGAACATCGAGCTCCTCTCCCGCTACGGCCACGAGGAGGGCCTGCTCGACCGGCTCGGCGGCGGTGCCTGGCAGGCGAAGAAGGCCCGCCTCAAGGCGCGCATCCGCGACATGGCCGAGCGGCTGATCCGCATCGCCGCCGAGCGCGCGCTGCGCAAGGGCGCCATCCTCACGCCCCCCGACCACCACGCCTGGGAGGAGTTCTGCGCCCGCTTCCCCTACGCCGAGACCGACGACCAGCTCGCCGCCATCCATGACGTCCTCGAGGACCTCGCATCCGGCAAGCCGATGGACCGCCTCGTCTGCGGTGACGTCGGCTTCGGCAAGACCGAGGTCGCGCTCCGCGCCGCCTTCGTGACCGCCATGTCCGGCATGCAGGTCGCCGTCATCGCCCCGACCACGCTCCTCGCCCGCCAGCACTTCAAGAACTTCTCCGAACGCTTCCGCGGCCTCCCCGTCCGCGTCCGCCAGCTCTCCCGCTTCGTCTCCGCCAGGGACGCCGCCGAGACCCGCGCCGGCCTCGCCGACGGCACCGTCGAGCTCGTGATCGGCACCCACGCGCTCCTCGCCAAGGGCGTCGGCTTCAAGCGCCTCGGCCTCCTCGTCATCGACGAGGAGCAGCATTTCGGCGTCGCCCACAAGGAGCGCCTGAAGGCGCTCCGCTCCGACGTCCACGTCCTGACCCTGACCGCCACCCCGATCCCCCGCACGCTCCAGCTCGCGCTCTCCGGCGTCCGCGAGCTCTCGCTGATCGCGACGCCTCCGGTCGACCGCCTCTCGATCCGCACCTACGTCTCCGAGCTCGACCCCCTCACCATCCGCGAGGCGCTCCTGCGCGAGCACTACCGCGGCGGCCAGTCCTTCTACGTCGTCCCGCGCATCTCCGACCTCTCCGCCGTCGCCGAATACCTGCGCGACCAGGTCCCCGAGGTGACCTTCACCGTCGCCCACGGCCAGATGCCGGCGACCGAGCTCGACGACAAGATGAACGCCTTCTACGACGGCCGCTTCGACGTTCTCCTCTCCACCACAATCGTCGAATCCGGCCTCGACATCCCCGCCGCCAACACGCTGATCGTGGAGCGCGCCGACATGTTCGGCCTCGCCCAGCTCTACCAGATCCGCGGCCGCGTCGGCCGCTCCAAGCTGCGCGCCTACGCCTTCTTCATGACCGAGCCGAGGAAGAAGCTCACCCCGCAGGCCGAGAAGCGCCTCCGCGTCCTCGGCGCCCTCGACTCGCTCGGCGCCGGCTTCACCCTCGCCTCCCAGGACCTCGACATCCGCGGCGCCGGCAACCTCCTCGGCGAGGAGCAGTCCGGCCAGGTCCGCGAGGTCGGCTTCGAGCTCTACCAGGAGATGCTCCACGAGCAGATCGCCAAGCTCCGCTCCGGCGAGGTCGAGATGCCCGACGAGGGCGAATGGTCGCCGCAGATCAACCTCGGCGTCCCCGTCCTCATCCCGGAGCCCTACGTCCCCGACCTCGACGTCCGCCTCGGCCTCTACCGCCGCCTCTCGGCGCTCGAGCGCAAGGTCGAGCTCGAAGGCTTCGCCGCCGAGCTCATCGACCGCTTCGGCCCGCTCCCGCCCGAGGTGGAGACCCTCCTCCTCGTCGTCCGCATCAAGGCGCTCTGCAAGCGCGCCGGCATCGCCCGGCTCGACGGCGGCCCCAAGGGCGCCACCGTCCAGTTCCACCAGGACAAGTACGCGAGCCCCGCCGGCCTCGTGCAGTTCCTGAACGACCAGAAGGGCGCCGCCAAGGTGAAGGACAACCGCATCGTCATCCGCCGCGACTGGCCGACCGACAAGGCCCGCCTCGCCGGCGCCTTCACGATCGCCCGCGACCTGGCGGCGCTGGCGAAGCCCGCGCCCGCCCGCGCCGCCACCTGAGGCTCAGGCGATGTTCTGGTTCCGTCGGAACAGGTTCGCGGGATCGTACCGCCGCTTCGCCTCGACGAGCCGCGGCCAGTTGGCGCCGAACGTCGCCCTGAGCCGCCCGGTCCCCTCATCGTCCATCATGAAGTTGGGATAGGCGCCGCCGAGGTCGTAGGGATGCACCGCGTCCCAGTAGGCCCGCGCCCAGCGCGAGACGGCCGCGGCGTTCGCCGGGTCGGGGTCGATCCCGGCGATCACCATCGACCAGGTGGCGTCGCGGCAGCTCCAGGCCGTCGCGTCCGACGCCCGCCGCCGTACCGCCCCGTCGATCGGGTAGAGGTGCATCAGCGACATCTCCGTCGGCGCCCCGGTGATGGCGGCGACATGCGCGTCGATCGCCGCGTCCGGAAGCTCGCGCACGAAGTCGCCGCGCCAGTACCACTGCAGCCCGGGAGGCAGCAGCCCGTCGAACATCGACTGCACGGCCGGATAGGGCATCTCGCCCCGCCAGTCGAAGAAGGGCGCGGGCGATCCCTCGAGCAGCGAGCCCACCGCCGCCCGGCCCGCATCCTCCTCGCCGAAGTAGCAGGTCATCAGGAAGAGGATCGGCTTGCCCCGGTGCTCCGGCGGGAAGGGGTCGGCCGAGGGCACCCGCTTCAGGCCGAGGAAGACGCAGAG
>NZ_CALLYO010000627.1 GCF_937858865.1 uncultured Amaricoccus sp.
CCGCCCGCCGGCATGGCGCCGATCGGGAAGCCGATCGCCGTGCCGCGCAGCCAGGGCTTCCAGGAGCGGGCCCAGTCGGCCTTGGTCATCCAGACCGAGCCCCTGACCGCCTCGACCTTCTCCTCGCCCTCGACCGGGGTGGCGGCGACCTTGAGCGCCTCGCCGACGGCGAAGAGGGCGACGGCGAGGGTCGTGACCTCGATGCCGTCGAGGAGGTCGGGGATGCCGAAGGTGAGCCGCGCCTGGCCGGTCTGCAGGTCGATGCCGATGAGGCCGAGGGTCAGGCCGATGAAGAGGGCGGTGATGCCGCGGAGCGCGCTGTCGCCGAAGGCGGCCGAGACGGTGACGAAGGCGAGCACCATCAGCGCGAAATAATCGGCCGGTCCGAGGGAGAGGGCGAACTTCACCACCCAGGGCGAGATGAAGGCGAGGCCGACGGTCGCGATGAGGCCGGCGACGAATGAGCCGATGGCGGCGGTGGCAAGCGCCGGGCCGCCGCGGCCGGCGCGGGCCATCTTGTTGCCCTCGAGGGCGGTGATGATCGAGGCGCTCTCGCCGGGCGTGTTGAGCAGGATCGAGGTCGTCGAGCCGCCGTACATGCCGCCGTAGTAGATGCCGGCGAACATGATGAGCGAGCCGGTGGGGTCGAGCTGGTAGGTGACGGGGAGGAGGAGGGCGACCGTCAGCGCCGGGCCGATTCCGGGCAGGACGCCGACGGCGGTGCCGAGCGTGACGCCGATCAGCGCGTAGAGCAGGTTCTGCGGGGTGAGCGCGAGGCCGAGGCCGTGCAGCAGGAGGCCGAAGGTGTCCATGCGCCCCCCGTCAGGGAATGAGCCGCTCGAGGGGCCCGGCCGGCAGCGAGAGCATCAGCACCCGCGCGAAGAGGGCCCATACGAGGAGCGAGAAGACGATGCCGATGGGGATCGTCAGCCAGAGCGGGCCGCGGCCGAAGCCCTTCGCGGTGAAGGCGAAGAGGAGCCCGGTCGCGACGGAGAAGCCGACGGGCTTCAGCAGCAGCAGCTGGAGCACGAGGCCGCCGACGATCCAGAGGACCGGAGAGAGCCGCTCCGGCTCGCGTTCGGGCATGCCGCCGCGCCAGGCCGAGACGGCGGTGCCGATCGCGAGCAGGAACAGCACCCCGGCGATGACGTAGGGGAAGGTGGTGGGGCCGACGCGGGCGTAGGCGGCGGTGACCTTCATCGCGCGGGTGTCGAAGAAGATCACCGCGGCAAGAAGCGCGAGCAGGAGCGCGACGACCAGGCCCGCGCGGTCCGGGCCGCGCGTTCCGGCGGGTCCGCTCACCGCCGGACCCTCACCCTCGGCCCCGGCTCACTGGACGAGGCCGATCTCTTTCAGGATGCCGGAGGTCGCCTCGATGTCGCTCTGCAGTTGCGTGGTGAAGGCGTCGCCGGCCTCGAAGCTGTCGATCCAGCCGCGGTCGGCCAGCGCCTTCTTCCAGGCCTCGGACTGCGCCATCTTCTCGATGTCGGCGGTGATCGCCGCCTTCTGCTCGTCGGTGATGCCGGGCGCGGCGGCGACCATGCGCCAGTTCTCCAGCGCGACGTCGATCCCGGCCTCCTTCAGCGTCGGGGCGTCGACGCCCTCCATCCGCTCCTCGCCCGAGACGGCGAGCACGCGCAGCGCGCCGGCTTCCACCTGGCTCTGGAACTCGCCGTAGCCCGAGACCCCGGCCGTCACCTGGCCGCCGAGGATCGCCGCCAGCGCCTCGCCGCCGCCGGAGAAGGCGATGTAGTTGACCTTGGTCGGATCGACCCCGGCCGCCTTGGCGACGAGGCCGGCGAGGATGTGGTCGGTGCCGCCGGCGGAGCCGCCGCCCCAGGAGACCGAGCCCGGGTCGGCCTGCAGCTTGGCGACGAGATCGGCCACGGTCTGGATGTCGCTCGCGGCCGGCACCACGATCGCCTCCTGCTCGCCGGTCAGCCGGGCGATCGGCGTGACCATCGTCAGGTCCACCGGCGAGGCGTTGGTCAGGATCGCCCCGACCATCACGTAGCCGCCGACGATGAGCGCCTCGGGATCGCCCTTCGACTGGTTCACGAACTGGGCGAGCCCGATCGTGCCGCCGGCCCCGGGGACGTTCGTCACCTGCACGTTGCCGGAGATGCCTTCCTCCTGCAGCACGGTCTGCATCGTGCGCGCGGTCTGGTCCCAGCCGCCGCCCGGCGAGGCGGGCGCCATGATCTTGTAGTCCGCGGCGAAGGCCGGGACGGCCAGGATTCCGGCGAGCGCACCGATCAGAAGCTTCCGCATCGCAATTCCCCCTCAGGCATCGTTTGATCTTGTGGCCGGATGCTAACCCCGTCGCCGGGGCGGCGCCAGCCTTTCGCGCGCCGTCACCGGGCCCGGCCGAAGACCTCCTCGAAGGCGTCGTGCAGCGCCAGGTCGAGGTCCGCCATGCCGACCGGCAGGCCGAGGTCGACGAGGCTCGTCACCCCGTGGCCGCGGATGCCGCAGGGCACGATGCCGGCGAAGTGGCCGAGGTCGGGCTCCACGTTGATGGCGATGCCGTGGAAGCTGACCCAGCGGCGGATGCGCACGCCGATCGCCGCGATCTTGTCCTCCGCCGGGCTGCCGTCGGCCTGCGGCGGCCGGTCGGGCCGCACCACCCAGACCCCGACCCGCCCCGGCCGCCGCTCGCCCCGGACCGCGAAGGCGGCGAGGGTGCGGATCACCCATTCCTCGAGCCGCCAGACGTAGGCCCGCACGTCGCGGCCGCGCGCGTTCAGGTCGAGCATGGCGTAGACCACGCGCTGCCCGGGGCCGTGGTAGGTGTATTCGCCGCCGCGCCGGCTGGGGTAGACCGGGAAGCGGTCGGGCCAGAGGAGGTCGGCCGGCCGCGCCGAGGTGCCTGCGGTATAGAGCGGCGGATGCTCGAGCAGCCAGACGAGCTCGCCCGCCGTCCCGGCCAGCATCGCCTCCACCCGCGCCTCCATCCCGGCCAGCGCCTCGGGGTAGGGGACGAGGCGGTCGGAGATGCGCCACTCGGGGGCGGTGGCCGGAGGTAGAAGGGCCTTTCTCGTTGCGCTCGTCATCGTCCCTCTTCGCGCAGGACCCGGAATCGGGTAGTATGATCAAAACCATTTGAGCAGTGCGAATTTAGTTTTCCTTCGGGGGATTCGCCATGACCGGTCGGAGTACGACAGCACTTCTTCTCTCCAGCGCGTTGCTTTTCACCCCTGCCCAGCCGGCGGTCGCCGACGGCACCGAGGCCTTCGTCGGCGGCCTGCTCGGCGGCGCGATCGGCAGCGCCATCTCGAATTCGGTGCAGCAGCGGCAGCGGCCGGTGGTGGTCGAGCGGCGCTATGTCACGCGGCGCGCGCCGGCGCCGGTGGTCAACAGCTACCAGCGCCAGCAGAACATGCAGGTGCAGACCGCCCTCAACTATTTCGGCTTCCCCGCGGGTGTCGTCGACGGGGTGATGGGCGCCAATTCGCGCTCGGCGATCGGCCAGTACCAGGCCTATCTCGGCTATCCCGCCACCGGCGTCCTGACCGAGTACGAGCGGGTCTTCCTCGTCTCCTCCTACGACCGTGCCCTCGTCGGCGGCGCGCAGACGGCGCAGATCATGGCGAGCGGGCAGGGGACGCGCGGCCTCCTGCTCGCCTTCCGGCAGGAGCAGGCCGGCGTGCCGGCGATGCCGATGCCGGCCCCGGCCGCCCCCATCGTCGCCGCCCCCTTCGTCGTCGCGGTGCCCGCACCGGCGCCGGCCGTCGCCACGGCGGCGCCGGGACCGGTCGCCGAGCCCGCACCCGCTCCCGCACCCGCGCCCGAGCCTGCCGCGCTGGCCGTGGCGGCGGAGCCTGCGGACCGGGCCGGCCTGCCGAGCTTCCTGCCGATGGCCGCGGCCGCGTCGATCGACAGCTACTGCAACCGCGTCAGCCTCGCGACCGGCTCCAACGGCGGCTTCGTGACGGTGGCGGCGATGACCGATCCGGCCCAGGCGCTGGGCGAGCAGTTCTGCCTCGCGCGCACCTACGCGGTCGAGCAGGGCGACAGCCTGGCGGGGACCGTCCAGGGTTTCTCGATGGCGGAGATGGAGGAGCAGTGCCGCGCCTTCGCGCCGTCGATGGCGGGCTACCAGGCGCGGCTGGCGAGCCAGGAGCCGGCGACGGTGCGCCCGGCGCTGCAGGATTTCGTGGTGTCGACCGGCGCGCCGGCAGCGCAGATGAGCGGCAGCGCGCGGATCTGCCTGGGGGTCGGCTACCGCACCGATGATGCGGAAGTGGCGCTGGCCTCGGCGATGGTGCTGGTCGGCCTCGGCGAGGAGGCCTATGGCGAGCTGGTCGGCCATCACCTGATGAACGGCTTCGCCGCGCCCAAGCGCCCCGACCGCGGCCTGGCCTGGCTCTCGGACGCCTCCGCCGCGCTGGCGGCCGGCGCCACCCCGCTGGTCGCGCGCGGCTCCGAGACCCACGCCGCGCTGATCGAGCAGGCGGTGGCCGAGCTCGGCGGCACGGCAGGCAAGCCGGTGCTGCAGGACGCCGCCGCGTCCGCGCCCGGCCAGGGCTTCGTGCTGCCGGCGGCACCCGGCCCGTCGTCGAACTGAGGCGTCGGCGAACCGACGCCGCTTCGCTCTTGTGGCCGGCCGGGGCCTTTGCTAGAAGCCCCGCCAGTGCGGTTGTGGCGGAACTGGTAGACGCGCAGCGTTGAGGTCGCTGTGGGCTAACCCCCGTGGAAGTTCGAGTCTTCTCAACCGCACCATTTACCCCACGTTTCGGACAGCGGATGCCAGCCGCCGCCGTTGCTGCATGGAATCGGCCGTGGGAGACCGCGGCGATCGGCCGCGCGGCATCGGCAGGCAGGCCTTCCGGATCGGCCGCGTCCTGGCGCCGGCCGGCCCTGCGCCCCGCCTTGACCCCTCCCGGCACAGGCGATACCGCCTGCCGGCGAGACAGCGAAGCGAGGAGCACCATGGCCGACCCGACCCTCCTGATCCTGCCGGGCGACGGCATCGGCCCCGAGGTGATGGCCGAGGTGCGCAAGGTCATCGCCTGGTTCGGCGCCAACCGCGGCCTCCGCTTCGCGATCGAGGAGGACCTGGTCGGCGGCTGCTCCTACGATGCGCACGGCACGCCGCTCACCGACGCGGCGATGGCGCGCGCCCAGGCGGCCGACGCCGTCCTCCTCGGCGCGGTGGGCGGGACGCAGTACGACGAGCTCGACTTCTCGCTGAAGCCCGAGCGCGGCCTCCTGCGCCTGCGCAAGGAGATGGACCTCTACGCCAACCTCCGCCCGGCGCAGTGCTTCGACGCGCTGGCCGATTTCTCCTCGCTGAAGCGCGAGGTGGTCGCCGGCCTCGACATCCTGATCGTCCGCGAGCTCACCTCGGGCATCTACTTCGGCGAGCCGCGCGGCATCGTCACCGAGGGCAACCAGCGCGTCGGCATCAACACCCAGCGCTACACCGAGGGCGAGATCGCCCGCGTCGCCCGCTCCGCCTTCGAGCTGGCGCGGCGGCGGTCGAACAGGGTCTGCTCGATGGAGAAGGCCAACGTCATGGAATCGGGCGTCCTCTGGCGCCAGGTCGTCACCGAGGTGCATGCCGCCGAATATCCCGACGTCGCGCTCTCCCACATGTACGCCGACGCCGGCGCCATGCAGCTCACCCGCTGGCCGAAGCAGTTCGACGTCATCGTCACCGACAACCTCTTCGGCGACCTCCTCTCCGACCTTGCCGCCATGCTGACCGGCTCGCTCGGCATGCTCCCCTCGGCCTCGCTCGGCGCCCCGATGGCGAACGGCCGGCCGAAGGCGCTCTATGAGCCGGTGCACGGCTCCGCCCCCGACATCGCCGGCCAGGGCAAGGCGAACCCGATCGCCTGCATCCTCTCCTTCGCCATGGCGCTGCGCTACTCGTTCGACGCCGGCGAGGAGGCCGCCGGCCTCGAGGCGGCGGTCGAGCGGGTGCTGGCCGACGGCCTGCGCACCGCCGACCTGCTCGGTCCGGAGGGCGGCACCCCGGTCTCCACCTCCGCCATGGGCGACGCCATCGTCGCCGCCCTCGGCGCGTGATCCCGCCGGCCTGGGCCGACGCCCTCGCCGCGGTCGCGCCCGGGATCGCAGCCGAGGTCGCGGCCGTCGAGGCCAGGGTCGCCGCCGCCCGCGCCGCCGGTACGCCCGTCGCCCCGGCCGACGCCGACGTCTGGCGCGCGCTGGCGCTCACCCCGCCCGAGGCGGTCCGCGTCGTCCTCCTCGGCCAGGATCCCTATCCGCCCCCCGGCCACGCCGACGGCCTCGCCTTCTCGGTCCGCCCCGGCATCGCCCCGCCCCGCTCGCTCGCCAACGTCTTCCGCGAGCTCCAGGCCGACCTCGGCCTGCCGCCGCCGCGGAGCGGCAGCCTCGAGCCCTGGGCCCGCCAGGGTGTCCTCCTGCTCAACACCGCCCTGACCGTCGAGGAAGGCGCCGCCAACGCCCATGCCGGCTGGGGCTGGACCCCGGTCACCGAGGCCGTCATCGACGCGGTCAGCGCCCGCCCCGAGCCGGCCGTCTTCCTGCTCTGGGGCCGCCGGGCCCAGGCCAAGGCGCCGCGCATCGCGCCGCGCCACACCGTCCTCGCCGCCGCCCACCCCTCGCCGCTCGCCCGCGGCGCCTTCTCCGGTTCCCGCCCCTTCTCCCGCGCCAATGCCGCGCTCGCCGCCGCCGGTCGTGGCGCGATCGACTGGCGCCTCTGAGAGACCGCCACGAAAGACACCCTGCCGCAGGATCGTCAGGCACGTTAACCTCGGTGAAGGAACGATGAACGCGCTCTGGATATTCCAGCTTGTTCAGTCACTTGATTGTGGTCGCACGCGTGCGACAAGTGTGCGCGGACGGGCCCGGGGCGGTCTCGCGGGCCTCTTGCTGGAACCTCTCCGACACGAGCCTGCCGAAGTGCCGCGGCCACTGGAAGCCGGGGCGCGGGCCGGATAGAGGAGGGGGATCGCGGAAGACGAGTGACACGTGTGAGACCGACCAGACTGCGCGCCCCGGCCGGGCGCAGGCCGCTATGACTCCGAACGCCAGGGGCGCGCTGCTCGCGCTCGGCGCCTTCGCCATCTATTCGACGCACGACGTGGTGGTGAAGTCGCTGGGCGGGACCTATTCGCCGCTGCAGATCGTCTTCTTCGCCAACCTCTTCGGCTTCCCGGTCGTGACGGTGATGATGATGCGCGACCGGTCCGAGGGGAACCTCCGGCCGCGGCATCCCTGGTGGACGGCGCTGCGCGTCGTGGCGGCCACCGCCTCGACCACGCTCGCCTTCTACGCCTTCTCCGTGCTGCCGATGGCGCAGACCTACGCGCTCATCTTCGCCGCGCCGCTGCTCATCACCATGCTCGCAGTGCCGATCCTCGGCGAGACCGTCGGCTGGCGCCGCTCGCTGGCGGTGATCGTCGGCCTCCTCGGCGTCATCGTCGTGCTCCGCCCCGGCTCGACCGAGCTCGGGGTCGGCCATGCCGCGGCCCTCACGGCCGCCGTCTGCTCCGCCGTCGGCGCGGTGGTCATGCGCAAGATCGGCCACGAGGAGCGGAGCGCGGTGATGCTCCTCTACCCGATGATGGCGAACTTCCTGCTCATGGGCTGCGCCATGCCGTTCGTCTACCGCCCGATGCCGGCGCTCGACCTCGGCGGGCTGGCACTGATGGCGGTGCTGGGCTTCGTCGGCGGGCTCTGCATCATCGCCGCCTACCGGGCCGGCCGCGCCGTGGTGGTGGCGCCGATGCAGTATTCGCAGATCCTCTGGGCCGTGGTCTACGGCTACGCCTTCTTCGGCGAGACCCCCGATGCCGCCACCGCGATCGGCGCCGCCATCATCATCCTCTCCGGCATCTACGTCGTCTTCCGCGAGGAGCGGCCGCACGTCTCGCGCACCCGCCCGGTCCTCGCCAACCAGACCCGCTACGTGAGCGGCACCTACCCGCGCGTCAGCAGCATCCGCCGGCTGCTCCGGCGATAGCGGTCCCGGAACGGCGCTGGACGCGGATGGGATCGCTCCGCCGCAGCTCTCTCGTCGACTTCATTCGCGGACGATGTCGATCAGCGGCTGGAAGGCATACATGGCCGGCCGCCGTCCTGCTCCCGGAGCGACCTGTACCAGCAGACCTGCGTCGCGGAGCTTGCGCGTGATGTCCATCGCAACGTGTGGCGGTATGCCGCTGGAAGCGGTGAACCGGTTGTTCCTGAACGTCGGGTTGGTGAACATGAAATCCACCGCGTCCATCGCCCAGCGGCTGTTCAGTTGATCACGGAAGCGCCCCTTCATCTCCTCGTGCAGCGCGAAGATGCGCGACATGGTGTTGATGTTCCTCCGCGCCTGCTCGCCAAGTGCCGAGAGGAAGAACATGCACCATTCCGTCCATTCTCCGTGCGAGGACACGCGTCGCATTCGCTCGACGTACTCGTCGCGCATGTCCTCGAACGCAGCGCTTACGTAGAAGTGGGGGGCGCGGATCAGCCGGTAGTCCCACAGCATCAGGGTGATCAGCATCCGGCCGATGCGGCCGTTGCCGTCCTTGAAGGGATGGAGCGCCTCGAACTCGACATGCGCGAGCGCGGTCTTCAGGAGGCTGTTGCGAGGATCGTCGTGCATGAAGGCGATCAGGCTCTGCATGCCAGCGGGTAGGCTCTCCGGGGAAATGGGTACGAAGGAGATGGATCTCCGCCTGCTGTCGCCAATGTAGTTCTGCTCGCTCTTGTAGGCACCGGGCTCGAGGCTCGCCCCGCGGCCGTACGAGAGGAGGATCTGGTGCGCACTCCGGACCATGAACTCGGAAATCGGCTGACCGTCGGACATCTCGCGCTGGATTCGGCGCATCGCCCGCGCATAGAGGAAGGTTTCCACGGCCTCCGACCTGGCATTGGAGAAGGCCTCGGCGTCGCCCGCGTCCTCCTCGGCCTCGATCCGCAGGATCTCTTCGAGGGTGGAGAGGGTGCCTTCCATGCGCGATGAGACCACTGCCTCCTGGTTCCGCAGGGGCGCGAGCAGGATCTCCCCGTCGTGCATGGACGCGAGCATCTGGTCATAGCGGGCGAGAGCGGCGGTCGCCTCGACGAGGGGATCGATCAGGCGCTCGTAGCCCAGGTTCTCGGGCGGAAATGCACCGTAGTGGTAGTGCACCGCCTTAGAGAGGTCGTGATGTGCCATGTTGTGCTCCGAAGGGCCTTCCGGCCACATCAAGCCGCCTTGTAGTGGACGGGAGCACGGCTAGCAAGCTTGATGTGCTCGGATCTGCCTTTTAGGCACAACAAGCCGCGTTGTTGTGTCCGGAAGCACGGCCATGTGTCTTGTTGTGCCCGGAACGCCTACTGCCAACGACAAAGGCCCCGCGCGAGCGGGGCCTTTGAAGGGTGGTAATGGATTGACGCCTACTCCGCCGCGGCGCTCTCGTCGACCTTTTCCTTGCCGGTCTCCTGGTCGACGGCCTTCATCGAGAGGCGGACCTTGCCGCGCTCGTCGAAGCCCATGAGCTTGACCTTGACCGACTGGCCCTCCTGAAGGATGTCCTTCGGGTGGCCGACCCGCTCGCTCGACAGCTGGCTGACGTGGACGAGGCCGTCGCGCTTGCCGAAGAAGTTCACGAAGGCGCCGAAGTCCATGATCTTCACCACCTTGCCGGTGTAGATCCTGCCGACCTCGGGCTCGTCGACGATGGCGGCGATCAGCTCGCGCGCCTTCTCGATCGCAGCCGAGTTCGCCGAGGCGATCTTGATCGTGCCGTCGTCGTTGATGTCGACCTTGGCGCCCGATTCCTCGACGATGCCGCGGATCACCTTGCCGCCCGAGCCGATCACCTCGCGGATCTTGTCGACGGCGATCTGCATCGTCTCGATGCGCGGGGCGTGGGCGGAGAACTCGGTGCGGCCGGCGGTGAGCGCCTTGCCCATCTCGCCAAGGATGTGCATCCGGCCGTCCTTCGCCTGGGCGAGGGCCTGCTCCATGATCGCGGGCGTGATGCCGGCGACCTTGATGTCCATCTGCAGCGAGGTGATGCCGTTCGCCGTGCCGGCGACCTTGAAGTCCATGTCGCCGAGGTGATCCTCGTCGCCGAGGATGTCGGTGATGACCGCGTACTTCTCGCCCTCGAGGATCAGGCCCATGGCGACGCCCGCCACCGGCGCCTTCAGGGGCACGCCGCCGTCCATCATCGAGAGCGACGAGCCGCAGACCGTCGCCATCGAGGAGGAGCCGTTCGACTCGGTGATCTCCGAGACGATGCGGATGGTGTAGGGGAAGTCGGTCGCCGCCGGCAGCACCGCCTGCAGCGCCCGCCAGGCGAGCTTGCCGTGGCCGATCTCGCGCCGCCCCGGCGAGCCCATGCGGCCGGTCTCGCCGACCGAGTAGGGCGGGAAGTTGTAGTGCAGCAGGAAGCTCGAGCGCGAGGTGCCGTGCAGCGCGTCGATCATCTGCTCGTCGTCGCCGGTGCCGAGCGTGGTGACGACCAGCGCCTGCGTCTCGCCGCGGGTGAAGAGCGAGGAGCCGTGCGTGCGCGGCAGGACGCCCACCTCGGCGACGATCGGCCGCACGGTGACGAGGTCGCGTCCGTCGATGCGCCGGCCGTGGTCGAGGATGTCCCAGCGGACGACGTCGGACTCGAGCTTCTTGATGACGGCGTCGAGGTTCGCGTCCGCCTGCTCCTCCTCGGAGAGGCCGGCGACGATCTGCGCCTTCGCCGCGGCGACGGCATCGTGGCGGGCGAGCTTGTCGCGCACGCCGAAGGCCGCGCGCATCGCCTCGCCGCCGAGTGCCTTCGCCCGCTCGTAGAGCGGGGCGTACTCCGGCGCGTCGAAGGTGAAGGGCTCCTTGGCGGCGTCCTCGGCCATGTCGATGATGAGGTCGATCACCGGCTGCATCTGCTCGTGGCCGAACTTGACCGCGCCGAGCATCTCGGCCTCGGTGAGCTCGTAGGCCTCGGACTCGACCATCATCACCGCGTCCTTGGTGCCGGCGACCACGAGGTCGAGCCGCTGCTCGGGGTTCTCCCGCAGCTTCTCCATGTCGTCGACCGCCGGGTTCAGCACGTAGGCGCCGTCGACGAAGCCGACGCGCGCCGCGCCGATCGGCCCCATGAAGGGCACGCCCGAGAGGGTGAGGGCCGCGGAGGCGGCGATCATCGCGACGATGTCGGGGTCGTTCTCCATGTCGTAGGAGAGGACGGTGGCGATGACCTGCACCTCGTTGCGGAAGCCCGCGACGAAGAGCGGGCGGATCGGCCGGTCGATGAGCCGCGAGGTCAGCGTCTCCTTCTCGGAGGGGCGCGCCTCGCGCTTGAAGAAGCCGCCTGGAATCTTGCCGGCGGCGTAGGTCTTCTCCTGGTAGTGCACGGTCAGCGGGAAGAAGTCCTGCCCGGGCTTCGCGGTCTTCTCGAAGACGACGGTCGCGAGCACGCTCGTCTCGCCATAGGTGGCGAGGACGGCCCCATCGGCCTGGCGGGCGATCTTCCCCGTTTCGAGCGTGAGCGTGTCATGGCCCCACTCGATCGATTTGCGTACGACGTTGAACATGTCTCTTCCTTCGTATCGGCGGGGGGACCCCCTGGTCCGGCGCCGTGCAACGCGGGGGCGCATTCCCCCGCGGACCCCTCGTTCGGGCGGGCGCTCCCTCGGGGTCGGAGGGGGCCCGGCGGATTGGAAAGGGCGCGCCCCGTGGCGCGCCCCCTGGTGTCAGCGGCGGATGCCGAGGCGGCCGATCAGCGTCTGGTAGCGGCTCTCGTCCTTGCGCTTGACGTAGTCGAGGAGCTTGCGGCGCTGCGAAACCATCTTGAGCAGCCCACGCCGGGAATGGTTGTCCTTGGTGTGGGTCTTGAAATGCTCGGTCAGCGTGTTGATGCGGCTGGTCAGGATCGCAACCTGCACCTCGGGCGAACCGGTGTCGCCGGCCTTGGTGGCATAGTCCTTGATCAGCTGCTCTTTCACGTCGGGCGTGATCGACATCGGATGTCCTTTCCGTTTTGGAGATGGCCGGTCTCTCGGCGGCCGCAGCCGGGATGTCGTCCAGCGGGGTCGGGAGAGGCGGGCCGGCGGGAAGAGGCTCCCCTCGGCGCGCCGCCTATACAACCTCGACGCGGCAATGGGAAGCGGAAACGCGCTCAGCTCCGCCGGAAGGCGAGCATCCTCGACACGAGCACCTGCACCACCTCGCCGCGCTGGTTCAGCGTCTCGGACCGCACCGTGATCATCCCGCGCTCCGGGCGCGAGCGCGAGGGCACGATCTTCTCGATGACGCTCACGACGTGCAGCACGTCGCCGGGACGGGTCGGCCGCGGCCAGGAGATCTCGCCCCCCGCGCCGATCAGCCCCCCGGCCATCGGCAACCCGCCATCGACGAGAAGCCGCATCGTCACCCCCATCGTATGCCAGCCGCTCGCCGCGAGGCCGCCGAAGAAGCTGTCCTTCGCCGCCGCCTCGTCGGTGTGGAAGGGCTGCGGGTCGAACTCGCCGGCAAAGGCCTTGATCGTCTCGGCCGTCATCTCGCGCTCGCCGCTGACGAGCTTCTGCCCGACGTGGAGATCCTCGAGATACAGTCTTTCCATCGCTCCGCCCCCTATCGTTCTTCCGGCTCGGTTTCCGCCTCGACCGCACCGCGCAGCGCCAGCCAGTGCGCGACCAGCCAGCAGCCGAGCGCCCAGGCCGCGCCGGCGCTCCAGCCGGCCAGCACGTCGGTCGGCCAGTGCACGCCGAGATAGACCCGGCTCACGCCGATCGCCACCGTCACGAGAACCGCGAGCGTCAGCACATAGGCCTTGAGCGCGCGGGTGGGCTGCACCCGCGCGACGATCGTCGCCAGCGTGAGATAGGTGACCGCGGCCATCATCGAATGGCCGGAGGGAAAGCTCGCGGTATAGGTCTGCATCCCGTGCGGCACGAGGTCGGGGCGCGGCCGGTCGAAGCCGATCTTGGCGAGCGAGCTCATCGCCTGCCCGCCGGTCACCGCGACGAGCACGAGCCACATCGATCCGCGCTTGCCGTGCAGCCAGAGGAAGCCGGCAACGGCGAGCGTGATCGCCGACAGCACCCCGACCCCGCCGAGCCCGGTGACGTCGCGCATGAGCTCCTCGACCCATCCCGGACCGAGCGGATCGGCCGGGTCGGCCGGGCTCCGCAGCGCCAGCAGGAGCCGGGTGTCGAAGGCATGGGTCTCGCCCTCGGCCACCTCGTCGGCGAGGCCGAAGAAGGCCCAGGCGCAGAGGGCGACGACGAGCAGCACCGCGAGCGCCCTGGGCTCGAGGAAGCGGGCGGAGGAACGCGCCCTCAACCGAGGACCAGCACGCGCGAGGGATGGAGCTCGCCGCCGCGCCAGGTGCCGATGGCGACGGGCCGGCCCTCGGCGCTCGCCCAGGCGGTCGTCCCCTCGGGCAGGCCGGCCGGCAGCGGCACAGGGTTGCCGTTCCTCAGCCGCTCGAGGACGTGCGGCGGGCAGGCGAGCTCGGGCACCCCGGCGAGCGCCGCCTCGATCGGCCGGAGCCGCCGGGCGAGATCCGCGCCGCCGGCCTCGAGCTCCGGCCAGGTCACGGCGCCCGCGAGGGTGAAGGGGCCGGACCAGAGCCGCCGGAGCTCGGCGACATGGCCGAGGCAGCCGAGCGCGATCCCGAGGTCGCGGGCGATCGCGCGCACGTAGCCACCCTTGCCGCAGGTCATCTCGAGGACGGCGGTGTCGGGACCGGGCACCGCCACCAGCTCCAGCCGCTCGACGTGCAGCGGGCGGGCGGCGAGGTCGAGCGCCTCGCCGGCGCGGGCGAGGTCGTAGGCGCGCTGGCCGTCGACCTTCACTGCCGAGATCTGCGGCGGAACCTGCAGGATGTCGCCGGTGAAGGCCGGCAGCGCGGCGCGGATCGCCTCCGGCGACGGCCGCTCGGCCGAGGTCGCGATCACCTCTCCCTCGGCGTCGTCGGTCGCCGTCTGCGCCCCCCAGCGCAAGGTGAAGCGGTAGGCCTTGCGCGCGTCGGCGACGAAGGGAACGGTCTTGGTCGCCTCGCCGAAGGCGACGGCGAGCAGGCCGGTCGCGGCCGGGTCGAGCGTGCCGGCATGGCCGGCCTTGGCCGCGCCGAGTGCCCAGCGCGCCTTGCCGACCACGGCCGAGGAGGTGAGCCCGGCGGGCTTGTCGACGATCAGCCAGCCGTGCACCGGCCGGCCGCGCGAACGGCGGGCCATGGCCTAGTCTTCGAGATCGCGGCGGACCGCGGGCGAGCGCAGCAGCTCGCGGGTGCGATCCATCTGGTCGAAGCGGGTGTCGGGCTCGAAGGCGAGCTCGGGCGAGAAGCGCAGGTCGATGCGGTCGGTGACCAGTCGGCGCAGCTCGGCGCGGTTGCGGCCGAGCGCCGTCACCACCTCGCGGGTGTTGACCCCGCCGAGCGGCATGACGAAAGCCGTCGCGTGGCGCAGGTCGGGCGAGACGCGCACCTCCGAGACGGTGATCGAGGCCAGCGCCAGCGCCTCGTCGTGCACCTCGCCGCGGGCGAGGATCTCGGAGAGCGCGCGGCGGATCACCTCGCCGACGCGAAGCTGCCGCTGGCTCGGGGTGCCGCCGGAGAGGGGTCTTGTCTTTGCCATCCGGCTCAGATCCTATCGGGA
>NZ_CALLYO010000628.1 GCF_937858865.1 uncultured Amaricoccus sp.
AGATGATGCCGGTCAGGATGTCGACCTGGTCGGACTGGATCATCTTGTCGGCGATCTGCACCGCCACGTCGGGCTTCTGCTGATCGTCCTCGGCGATGACCTCGACCTCGGCGCCGGCGTCGCCCGCCTGCTTCAGCGCCAGCATGAAGCCGTCGCGGACGTCGATGCCGAGGCCGGCGCCCCCGCCCGAGAGCGTCGTTATCATGCCGACCTTGACCGGGGCGGCCTGCGACGGAAGGGTGGCGGCCGAGGCCAGGAGCAGCGCGGCGAGGCCGGCGGCGAGGGTGCGTTTCATCATCTGGTTCCTCCTCTGTTGTCGGTTGTGCCCGTTCTCAGCCTTCGGTCTGCGTTTCGGTCCGGGGTTCGGGCCGGGCGCGGAGCGCGAAGCGCTGGATCTTGCCGGTGGCGGTCTTGGGCAGCGCGTCCAGGAATATCACCGAACGCGGATACTTGTAGGGGGCGATCGTGGCTTTCACGTGGTCCTGCAACCGCTTGACGGTGAGCGCGTCGGGGGCGACGCCCTCCCTGAGGACGACGTGCGCCTGGACGACCTGGCCGCGCTCCTCGTCGGGGGCGCCGATCACGGCGCATTCCACCACGTCCTCGTGGGCGATGAGTGCCGCCTCGACCTCGGGGCCGGCGATGTTGTAGCCGGCGGAGACGATGATGTCGTCGTTGCGGGCGGCGAAGTGGAAGTAGCCCGCCTCGTCCTGGGTGAAGGCGTCGCCGGTGATGTTCCAGCCGTTGCGGACGTAGGTGCGCTGGCGCTGTCCGCCGAGGTAGCGGCAGCCGGTCGGGCCCTGCACGGCGAGCCGGCCGATGGTGCCGCGCGGCACCTCGTTCATCTTCTCGTCGACGATCCGGGCGCGGTAGCCGGTGACCGGGCGGCCGGTCGTCGCCGGGTGGCTGTCGCCGAAGCGGTTGGTGATGAAGATGTGCAGCATCTCGGTCGAGCCGATGCCGTCGAGCATCGGCTTGCCGGTCTTGGCCAGCCATTCCTCGTAGACGGGGCCCGGGAGGGTCTCGCCGGCCGAGACGGCGCAGCGGAGCGAGGAGAGGTCGGCGCCCTCGTCCATCGCCCGCAGCATCACCCGGTAGGCGGTGGGGGCGGTGAAGCAGATCGTCGCCCGGTGGGTCTGGATGATGTCGATCATGTTCTGCGGCGAGGCGGACTCGAGCAGCGTCGCCGTGGCGCCGAAGCGGAGCGGGAAGATGGCGAGGCCGCCGAGGCCGAAGGTGAAGGCGAGGGGCGGCGAGCCGATGAAGACGTCGTCCGCGGTGACGCCGAGGACCTCCCTGGCATAGCCGTCGGCGATGATGAGGAGGTCGCGGTGGAAGTGCATCGTCGCCTTCGGCTCGCCGGTGGTGCCGGAGGTGAAGCCGAGGAGCGCGACGTCGTCGCGGCCGGTCGGGACGGCCTCGTATCTGACGGACTTGGAGAGGGCGATGCGGTCGAGCTCGGCGTCGTGGTTGGCGGTGCCGTCGAAGCCGATGACCTTCTTGAGGAAGCGGCTGTCCTTGGCGCAGGCGACGAGCTCGTCCATCAGGCGGGTGTCGCAGAGGGCGAGGCCGATCTCGGCCTTGTCGACGATCTTGGCGAGCTCGCCGGCGCGGAGCATCGGCATGGTGTTGACGACGACGGCGCCGGCCTTGGTGGCGGCGAGCCAGCAGGCGACCATGGCCGGGTTGTTGGCCGAGCGGATCATGACGCGGTTGCCGGGCCGGACGCCGTAGTCCTCGGCCAGCGCGTGGGCGATGCGGTTGGTCCAGTCGGCGAGCTCCTTGTAGGTGCGCTGCCGGCCGTTGCCGATGAGGGCGACGTTGTCGCCGAAGCCCTGCTCGACCATGCGGTCGGTGAGCTCGACGGCGGCGTTCAGGTACTCGGGGTAGTCGAAGCCGGCGAGGTCGATGACCGGCCACTGGTCGAAGGGCGGCAGGTTGTCGCGGGTGAAGCTGTCGGTATGGGCGGTCGGGCCGAGCTGGATGGTGGGCTGCATGTTGGTTCCTGGCCTCACTCGTTGGCCTCGGGGGGGAGGAAGTCGACGTCGTGCGCCTTGGAGGCGGCGACGATGGCGGGGATGTCGGTCATGTCGTGGAGCGTCTCGAAGAGCTCCCTGAGGCGGCCGGCGGGGGAGACCCAGAAGAGGGCGCGGCAGGGCTTGTCGGACTTGTTGAAGTAGCCGTGCGGGACGCCGCGGGGCATGCGGACGAGGTCGCCGGCGCGGGCGGTCTGCCAGACCCCGTCGAGCTTCAGCTGGAGCTCGCCCTCCTGGACGAGGATGAACTCGTCCTGGTGCGGGTGGATGTGGACGGGGACGTGCTGGCCGGGGTCGCTGTTGGTCTCGAAGGCGAAGGTCGAGGCGCAGCTCGCCTTGGGGAAGTAGCGCTGGCCGAGGATGTTCCAGGCGGTGCCGCCCTCGCCCTCGCCGTTGCGGGTGATCCCGCCGTCCAGGTATTTGCTCATCTGTCGTTCCTCCCTTGGGTCGCCGCGATCGTCGCGCGGGCGATCACCACCTTCTGCACGTCGGAGGCGCCCTCGTAGATGCGGAGGGCGCGGATCTCGCGGTAGAGGCTCTCGACGGTCGAGCCCTTGCGGACGCCGTCGCCGCCGTGGAGTTGGACGGCCTTGTCGATGACGGACTGGGCGCGGTCGGTGGCGAAGAGCTTGGCCATCGCCGCCTCGCGGGTGACGCGGGGGGCGCCGGAGTCCTTGGTCCAGGCGGCGCGGTAGGTGAGGAGCGCCGCGGCGTCGACGTCGAGCGCCATGTCGGCGAGGTGGCCCTGGACCATCTGCAGGTCGGCCATCGGGGCGCCGAAGAGCTGGCGGCTGGTGGCGCGGGCGAGCGCCTCGTCGAGGGCGCGGCGGGCGAAGCCGAGGGCCGCCGCGGCCACGGTCGAGCGGAAGACGTCGAGGACGGACATGGCGATCCTGAAGCCGTCGCCGGGCTTGCCGATCAGGGCGGAGGCCGGCAGGCGCAGGTCGTCGAAGCGGAGGCGGGCGAGGGGGTGGGGGGTGATGGTCTCGAGGCGTTCGGCGATCTGGAGGCCGGGGGTGTCGGCGGGGAGGAGGAAGGCGGAGAGGCCGCGGGCGCCGGGGGCTTCGCCGGTGCGGGCGAAGACGGTGTAGAGGTCGGCGATGCCGCCGTTGGAGATCCAGGTCTTCTCGCCCGAGAGGACGTAGTCGGTGCCGTCGCGGGTGGCGGTCGTCGCGGTGGCGGCGACGTCGGAGCCGGATTGCGGCTCGGTCAGGGCGAAGGCGGAGA
>NZ_CALLYO010000629.1 GCF_937858865.1 uncultured Amaricoccus sp.
AACTTCCTCGCCGCCGTGGAAATCGCAGCCGTCATCCTATGGTGGACCTGAATGAGCTCGACCCTAGCCGTCCGCCTCGAGCGTGAGCGGCCGCGCCGGCTCGCGCGCCAGGTCCTCGACCCCGAGCGGCGCCTTCGGCCGCGCCAGCGCGTAGCGCGTCACCCAGAAGAGCCGCTCCTCGGCCCGCGTCACCGCGACGTAGGCGAGCCGCTTCCAGAGCGGCACCCCCGCCTCGCTCCGCCCCGACTGGGCCGCGGCGTAGAGATCGGGGGCGAAGACCTGCACCTCCGGCCATTGCGAGCCCTGTGCCTTGTGGATGGTCACCGCCGCCCCGTGCAGGAAGACCGCGCCCATGCTGGCCGCGGTCACGATTATCGGCTCCTCCTGCCCCGGCGCCTCGATCTGGATGATGCTGGCGACGCCGACCCGCGGATCCTCCGACCCCACCACGTAGAGCCGCGCGAACCCCGGCCGTGCCCCCGGCCCGAGGTAGATCGTCTGCGCCCCCTTGATGAGCCCGCGCGCCTCGAGATCCATCCGCCGCTTCCTGTGCTTCAGCGGCAGCTCGATCCCGTCGCAGACGAGCGGCTCCCCCGGCAGCAGCGCGTCGGGCGGCGCCGCATGCGCCACGCGGAAGGCGTTGATGAGCCGCACCCGCGTCGTGTTGCGCCAGACGAGCACCGGCGCCCGCGCCATCGCGCCCGCGTCCACCCGCTCGGCGACGACGACGCGCTGGTCGCGCCGCGCCGCCTGCCGCACCAGCTCCTCGAAGGCGTAGAAGTCGACCGCCGGATCGCCGAGCGCATGGGCGAGGTCGAGGATCGGGCTGTCCGCCGCCTGCCGGTGGACCCGGCTGAGCATCAGCCGCGCCTCCTCCGGCAGGTCGTCGAAGACCATGCCGCCCGTCCCCCCGACCGGCGCCAGCTGCGCCGGATCGCCGAAGAGGACGAGCGCCCCGAAGAGGTCGCGGAGATCGCCGTAGAGCCGCGCGTCGAGCATCGAGGCCTCGTCGATCAGCCCGATGTCGAGCGGCTCCTCGCGCCGCTTCCAGCCCTGGATGAAGTCCGACCCGCGCAGGCCGGCGGTCGCCAGCGCGCCGGGCACCGAGGGATGCAGCCGGTAGAAGGCCATCGCCCGGTCGAGCGCCGCCTCGCTCAGCCCCTCGACCTTCGGCCGGTCGCCCTTGCCGGTCAGCCACTCGGCGATCGCCTCGTAGTCGGGATGATAGAGCGGGGTGTAGAGGATGCGGTGGATCGTCGTCGCCGGCACCCCCCGGCCGCGCAGCACGCTCGCCGCCTTGTTGGTCGGCGCCAGTACCGCCAGCGTGCGCCTCGTGCGCGCCTTGCGGCTCTCGTAGTCGGCCGAGACCGGCTCCACCCCGGCCGCGATCAGCCGCCGCACGATGTCGGCCAGCAGCATGGTCTTGCCCGAACCGGCCTTGCCGACCACCGCCAGCGTCGGCTGCCGGCCCCCGCCGGCGGGCCTGAGCGCCCCCTCGGCCAGATCGACCCCGGCGGCGGCGAGCAGCGCCTCGATGCGGTCCCGCGCCCGCGCCTGATCGACCGAATACTCCATGGGCCTCCGCCTGCCGCCTCCCTTCTAGCGGGGGCGGCAGGCGGAGGCCAGCATCGGCGCGGACCCCGGCCCCAGGGGCCGCGCGCCGACCCGTCAGGCGGCGAGCCGCTCCTCGGCGATGCGCGCCGGGAAGCTCGCGTCGAACCACCGCGCGATCACGCTGAGCGGGATCCCCGCCTTGCGCGAGATCTCCGCCCGCGCCTCGACGCTGACCGGCCAGAGCCCGACCGCGATCCGGTCGGCCCCCTCGCCCTTCATGCCGATGATCTCGGGCACGCTGCCGATGCGGCGGTAGATCGGGATCGTCTTGGCGTAGATGACGCCGAGCGCCTGCTCGAGCCCGAAGCGGAGCCCGAGCTCCACCCCCGCGGCGAGCAGCGCCGCCGCCACCCCGACCGGCGCGTCCGGCGCCAGGCAGAAGCGGGTGCACTCCCAGATCAGCGGGCTGCGGATGGTGACCCCGCCGGTCAGGTCGAGGAAATGCTCGTTGGTCATGATCCGCCCGACCGTCGGCATGATCCGGACCGAGCCGCCATGCCGGCCCTCGGCATTCTCCCAGATGATGTAGAGCGGATTGAGTCGATCGTATTCGTCGACCTCCCAGCCGTTCTCGTCTACGGTGACTTCCCAGTCCAGCCGGTCCCTGAACTGTGCGGCCCGGTCCTTGAACATGGAGTCCGCAAGAAGAGGATAGAGCGACAACTGGTCGGCATAGACGAAACGGATCATGGGGGCCTCACACTGTCTTTGGTGAGGCCTTCATATCCGCGTGATGATTAACGAAGCCCGAGCGTGCGGCTCAATCAGTATTTCGGCAACGCCCCGGTCGGCACGATGATCCCCCTGGCCAGCGCCAGCGCCACCGCGTGCGTGACGTTCAGCGCCCCGAGCTTGTGCCGCGCCGAGTCGATATAGGCCCGGAGCGTGTTCTCCGAGATCTGCAGCGCGTCCGCCACCTCGGCCCGGCTCTGCCCGAGGCTGAGCTGGGTCAGCGTCTCCCGCTCCCTGGGCGAGAGCTCGGCGGTCGGCTCGTCCATCTCCTTGTTGATGATCCGCATCGCCTGCTCGTGCATCAGGTGCGACACCACCAGGATGTCCTTGCCGTTCTTCCGCGTGAAGGTCTCCCAGCTCGCGTCGTCGGTCGTGTGGTTGAGGCAGAAGAGCGCGAACTCGCCGTGCGGCCCCCAGATCGGCACCGACCAGCCCTGGTTGCCGAGCCCGTGCGCCATCGCCTCGCGCATCATCGCCCGCGCCGCCGGGCTCGACCAGTCGAGCGTCTTCCAGTCCATCGGATGGAAGCGCCGCTGGGCGCCCAGCACCACCGGGTCGATGCTCCGGTAATCCTTATCGATGTAGTGCCGCGCCCACTCGAGGCTGTAGGTGAAGGCGCCGACCTGCTCGGACTTCAGCGAGGCGGTATGGTAGAAGACGTGGGTGACGCCGAAAAAGTCGCGCAGCTCGTGCGCCCAGACCTGCAGCTCGTCAATGGACTTCGTTGTCTGCAAGCGCTCCAACAGCGCCTCGAGCCTGGCCGTTTCCAACTTCCGCGGTTCCCGCATTGCAGAGTCGGGCGCTGATCTCGCTCGCCGCCACGAAGATCGCGTCGTCGAGATGCTCCGCCAGCTCCACCATTCCGTTCTTTTCGGAAAACTGCCGGATATCCTTGAGAATATCAATCACCCAGTAGGCTTTCATCAGACAGTCCTCCGTAAAGACGGAAACTCGTGATGCAAGCGATACCATCAACGGCGAAGCGGGTGTATTCGCCAATTCTGATACCCCCGGAATGGCGGGGGAAGCTGTTGCCAAAGTATTGAAAAGACTGCCCTTCGCTCAACCGAAGTGCGAGACGCCCGACCGAATCGGGCGCCCCGCGCGGCCGGCCGCTCAGCGCGACCGGCTCGCCTCGATGGCGTCGGCGAAGGTGCGCAGCCCCGTCCGCGGCGTGCTGACCAGCACCGCCATGTTGCCCGGCTTGTGCTCGTTCCGCCGCATCTTCACGTGCGCCTGCGGGATCTGCGCCCAGGGGAAGACCTCCGACATGGCCGGGTCGAGCCGCCGCTCCAGCATCAGCTGGTTGGCCGCCGAGGCCTGCTTGAGGTTGGCGAAATGGCTCCCCTGCACCCGCTTCTGGTTCATCCACAGGTAGCGCGCGTCGAGCGTCAGGTTGTAGCCGGTCGTCCCGGCGCAGATCACCACCATGCCGCCCTTCTTCACCACCAGGACCGAGACCGGGAAGGTCGCCTCGCCCGGGTGCTCGAAGACCATGTCGACGTTCACGCCCTTGCCGGTGATGTCCCAGATCGCCTTGCCGAACTTGCGCGCCTCGCCGAGCCAGGCCTTGTATTCCGGGCTGTTGACCGTCGGCATCTGCCCCCAGCAGGAGAAGTCCTTCCGGTTAATGACTCCTTTCGCGCCGAGCGACATCACGAAGTCGCGCTTGCTCTCGTCGGAGATCACCCCGATCGCGTTGCCGCCCGCCGTGTTGACGAGCTGGATCGCGAACGACCCGAGCCCGCCCGAGGCCCCCCAGACCAGCACGTTCTGCCCGGGGCGCAGCTCGTGCGGCGCATGCCCGAAGAGCATCCGGTAGGCCGTCGCCAGCGTCAGCGTGTAGCAGGCCGAGGCCTCCCAGGTCAGATGCTTCGGCCGCGCCATCAGCTGCTGGCTCTGCACGTTGGTGAACTGGGCGAAGCTGCCGTTCGGCGTCTCGTAGCCCCAGATCCGCTGGCTGGGCGAATACATCGGGTCGCCGCCGTTGCAGTGCTCGTCGTCGCCGTCGTCCTGGTTGCAGTGGATGACGACCTCGTCGCCCACCTTCCAGCGCCGGACCTTGTCGCCCACCGCCCAGACGATGCCCGAGGCGTCGCTGCCGGCGATGTGGTAGGGCGCCTTGTGCACGTCGAAGGGCGAGATCGGGATGCCGAGCCCGGCCCAGACCCCGTTGTAGTTCACCCCCGCCGCCATCACGAAGACGAGAACCTCGTTCGAATCGAGCGTCGGCGTGTCGACCACCTCGAGCTGGAACGACTGGTCGGGCTCGCCGTGCCGCTCGCGGCGGATCGCCCAGGCGTACATGTTCTTCGGCACGTAGCCGAGCGGCGGGATCTCCCCGATTTCATAGAGATCCTTTTCCTCGGCATCATACTCGGGCTGGCTCAGGGGCGCATCGAGCGGGGCCATGACAGTCTCCTTCGCGGCGCAACTTTATTGCGTGATGAGGCTGGCTCCTGTCATTACATTATCCACCGATACGCGCAACCGGATTTTGTGCGCTGCGGCGAATTCCGTCGCCGCGCCGCATCGTCATCTCCCCCGGGCCTGCCGCGCCCAGACGTGCGTCAGCGCGATCAGCCCCAGCCAGGCCGCCAGCAGCAGCGGCTTGCCGACGAAGGCGAGCGGCAGCACCGCCAGCCCGAAGAGGATCGGGATGAGGTCCGAGCTCTGCCACCCGTCCCGGAGCAGATCCGGCAGGAGCCCCAGCGCGCTGCCCAGGAGCCCGGCGACCATCGTCGCCGCCACCGCGCCGAGGAGCGCCAGCAGCCACCCCGCGGCGCCGCGCCGCCCGAAAAGCCCGGCCAGCAGCCAGCCGGCCACCGCGCTCCCGAGCGCCATGGTCACGATGTAACGGACCACGATCCCGGTCGGCAGGTCGTCCCAGTCGGCGCTCTCCCGCCCCGGCAGTTCGCCGGCCAGCAGCACGAAGAAGAGCCCGGCGCCGATCAGCGCCATCATC
>NZ_CALLYO010000630.1 GCF_937858865.1 uncultured Amaricoccus sp.
CGCGCGAGGAGCGCGTCCTGCGCATGCGCTTCGGCATCGGCATGAACACCGACCATACGCTCGAGGAGGTCGGCCAGCAGTTCAGCGTCACCCGCGAGCGCATCCGCCAGATCGAGGCGAAGGCACTGCGGAAGCTGAAGCATCCGAGCCGGTCGCGGAAGCTGCGGAGCTTCCTGGACCAGTGACTTCCGACGACGAGATCCGGAAGCTAAGGGAGTCAGCGCAGGTGTTGCTGACTCTCTTGCGCTGTATCTCCATGAAGCGGGCGTTGGCGGCGGACGGAACTGATCATCTGAACTTCTTCAGGCTCTACGACGCCTGCCTGATGGATGTATCCATCATGTCGTGGTGCAAGTTATTTGGGTCTCGAAATGAGCAGCTCCATTGGACAGCTCTCTTCCCCGATTGTGACGATCAGCAAAGTCTGAAAGGTGACCTGGATCCTGCGGCGGGAGGTGACCTCGACGCGCTTTCGACGACCATTCGGAACTATCGCGACACCTATGTCGCCCATCATGATTTGAAAGAGTCGAAACGCGCAAAAGCACACCCGCACCTGAGTACCCTACAGGCGACGGGACAGGTGTTATACATAGCCGTCTACGAAGCCCTGCAGCGGCGCGATCGTACGAACCGGCTGCCTCGACCGGATATGATCACCGGCGCGAGCTTGGCGGAAATAGAGCGTCAATGGAGAGTCATCGGGGATGCGGCGAGGAGCGCAACCCGGGACCTCAGTGATTCCCCGAACCAAGCTCCTGCATTGACTTAACGTACGTAATCTCGTACGTAAGTCCCATGAGAACCCTTTCCTCCACTGCCCTCCGTGCCAACCTCTCCGCCGTGATGGACAAGGTGAACGACGACCACGAACCGGTCATCGTCACCCGCGCCAAGGGCAAGCCCGTGGTCATGGTCTCGCTCGAGGACTGGGCCTCGATGGACGAGACCACCTACCTGCTGTCGAGCCCGGAGAACGCCCGTCGCCTTCGGGAGGCGATCCGGCAACTGAACGAGGGAAAGGGCGTCATCCGCGATCTGATCGGGGAATGAACCTCGTCTTCGCGCCGAACGGCTGGGAGGACTACCTGCACTGGCAGGCCACCGACAAGGCGATGCTCCGCAAGCTCAACCGCCTGATCGAGGATTGCCTGCGCCACCCCTTCGAAGGCACCGGCAAGCCCGAGCCGCTCCGCGGCGACCTCGCCGGCTTCTGGTCCCGCCGCATCGACCGCGAGCATCGCTTGGTCTACCGCGTCACGGCCAGCGCGATTGAAGTCGTGCAGTGCCGCTACCACTACTAACCGGCCACCCGCACGTCCGTTCGCCTGAATTCTCGTCCACGAACAGGCGCTCGGCGAGCGCGGAGCGGCGAGGAGATTTCCCTGGACCGTTGGATTCCCGACGGCAGCCCTTCGAGGCCCTACCCCGCGCAGCTCCAGGCCGCCCCCGTCACCGCCGGATGCCGCAGCTCGGCGCCGAGATCGATCCCGAGTTCCTCGGCCAGCCCGCCGTTGATCTCGAGCACGTACTGGATCGC
>NZ_CALLYO010000631.1 GCF_937858865.1 uncultured Amaricoccus sp.
CGGGCGGCGCGCCGGGAGGAGGCGCCGTGGAAATGCACGATGGTGGCCTCGGGCGTCATCCGCGGGCGGGCGCCCCGGAGGCGGGCGCGGCGGCAGAGATCGGCCTCCTCGCCGTACATCACGAAGCTCGCATCGAACCCGTCGAGCGCCTCCCAGAAGTCGCGGCGGATCAGGAAGAAGCTGCCCTGCACCACGTCGACCTCGCGCTCGTCGCCGCGGTCCCAGTCGCCCATCTCCTCCGGATTGAAGAAGGCGCTGCGCTTGAAGATCAGCGCGAGCCCCGAGGCGCGGCAGAAGAGGCTCCAGAGCGTGAGCGCGCCGAAGACGCTCGACGGATTCAGTGTCCGGTCGCCGTTGAGCGTGCGGCCGCCCCAGATGCCGGCCGCCGGCGTGCGCTCGGCGAAGGCGACGAGCCGGTCGATCGCATGCTCGAGCACCAGCGTGTCGGGGTTCAGCAGCAGGATGTACCGGCCCTTCGCCTCGCGGGCGGCGACGTTGTTGCCCTTGGCGAAGCCGAGGTTCTCCGCGCTCGCGATCAGCCGGATGTCTGGAAAGGCGGCGGCGAGCGCCGCCGCCGAGCCGTCGGGCGAGGCGTTGTCGACGACGATCAGCTCGTAGGGAACCGTGGTCTCGGCGACGACGCTTTTCAGGCACTCGAGCGTCATCGCGCGGGTGTTGTAGCTGATCACCAGGATCGAGACGAGCGGAGGGGTCGCTGCGGTCATGGCGTCCTCTATTCCGGGATGAAGTGGGGGAGCTCGTCGACGCTGGCCGCGAGGAAGCGCTCGAGGCGCGCGTCGGCGGCGGCGACGCCCTCGTCGCCGATCGGCGTTATCACCCGCACCAGGCCGCCGTCGGTGCGCCCGTGGCTGAGCGAGTCGGTGATGTTGGCGAAGCGGGCGGCGAAGTCGCCGGTGAACTGCCGGCCCCGCGCCTGGAACCAGTAGTAGACGAGCTGGCGCTCGAGCCCCTTCTGGATTACCGCCCGGTTCAGCCGGACCGCGCCGGTCCGGGTGCCGGGCAGCGCGACCGTGACCGGCTCGATACGGAACACCTCCCAGCCGGCGCCGGGCAGGCAGACCTCGGGCGAGTGGATCTGGGCGCCCTCGGTCTGGCTGGCGTACCAGGAGAGGAAGAGGTCGACCGGCGCCGCTTCGTCCGGCCGGCTGTAGAGTACCGAGAGATGGTCGTCGGCGGCGAGGATGCGCACGATCCCGGGCTTGAGCGCCTGGGTCGATCCCGACCAGCCGCCGAGCTCCTGCGGGAAGAGCGCATAGGGCTCGCGCGGCGGCGGCACGGCCTCGCGCGCCGGCACGAGGCTCCAGGCGAGGCCGATGGCGGCGGTCATCAGCGCCGCGGTGACGAGGGCAGGGGAGGGGGGCAGGAAGCGGATGCGGGCGACCTGGGCCCCGAGGCCGGAGAAGTCGAGCTCGAGCGCCTCCCCGAGCGGCCGGCGGTCGCCGACGATCCGCTGCATCGCCTTGGCCATGGCGAAGAGGATGGCGAGGCAGGAGAGGAACACCACCCAGCCCTCGAAGACGTGAAGGAAGCCCTCGGCCTGGGCGACGCCCCAGCGGTCGACGAGGATGCCGATGATCCCGATCCTGACCGCGTTCATCATCACCGCGACAGGCACGGCGAAAAGCAGCAGCACGAGCTTCTGCCAGAGCGGCCCGCGGTAGAGCACCGCGAAGACGTAGGTGAAGCTCATGATCGGGAAGAGGTAGCGCAGGCCGGAGCAGGCCTCGGCCACCTGCAGCATGGTGACGCCGAGGTCGATGACGTTGCCCTCGAGGTAGACCGGCACGCCGGCGAGCGCCACGAGCTTCACCCCGATCGCGGAGGAGACGAGCTGCAGCGTCGTATTGACCTTCCAGTAGAGGAACTGGGGGAGCGGCAGCATGAAGACGAGGTGCAGCACCGAGGGCCAGAACACCCACCCGCGGCGGAAGCCGAAGCAGACCAGCACCAGCCCCGCCACCCAGACGATCAGCGCGTAGAAGACCAGATGGTCGATCCTGACCAGGTTGCCGAGGGCTGCCAGCGCGAGGGCGAAGAGGATGACGCCGACGCCCGGCCAGCGGTCGGTAACGGGTTGCGCGGGCGGCGGCACCGCCTTCATCTCGCGGAGGAACATGTAGAAGGAGAGGATCGGGATCACCGGCCCGTGGCTGAACTCGGGACGCGCCCAGGCGTCGGCGAGGCCGACGAGGCCGAACCAGAACAGCGGCAGCGTGCCGACGATGGCGAAGGCGAGCCAGGCGGCTCCCGCACCCGGCGCCCCGGCCCGGGCCGAAGGGGCTACGAACATCGTCCTCTCGAACCCTTTACCCGACGGAT
>NZ_CALLYO010000632.1 GCF_937858865.1 uncultured Amaricoccus sp.
GACCCGTTCGAGGTCATCGACCCGCTGCACTATACCGCGACCCTCGATGTCGCCGGTGGCGACGAGGCCCTGCGGCGGCGGCTCGAGAACGCCTCCGCGCTCTGGAACGACCGGGAGCGGCCGGTCTCGGGCAACGGCGGGCTCCTCTCCAAGGCGCGCGGCGACTACCGGCGCCTGCTCGCCGCGCTCTATGCCGCCGGCTACTATGGCCCGGAGATCAGCATCCGCGCCGACGGCCGCGAGGTCGCCGACCTGACCCTTGCCGTCGACTTCCCCGAGAACGTGCCGATCGCCATCCGCGTCGTGCCCGGTCCCGAGTTCCGCTTCGGCCGGGCCGACATCGTCAACCGCCCGCCGCTCGAGGTGGACGAGAGCGACGAGGCGGACGGCGAGACCCCGGAGTCGATCGGCTTCGCCACCGGCGAGCCGGCCTATTCCGGCGTCATCGATCAGGTCTCGGCCGTCTCGATCGAGCGATGGCGGCAGCTCTCGCGCGCCAAGGCGCGGGAGACGGGGCGCGAGGTCATCGCCGATCACGCGAGCGACCGGCTCGACGTCACCCTTACCCTCGATCCGGGGCGGCCGGCGCGCTACGGCCCGATCTCGGTGGCCGGGCGGACGCGCGTCGACCCCGGCTTCATCCGCTACATGGCCGACCTCGAGGAAGGCGACGACTTCGATCCCGACGAGATCCAGGCGGCGCAGAACCGGCTGATGCGGCTCGGCGTCTTCCGCTCGCTGCGCTTCGTCGAGGCGGACGAGATCGAGCCGGACGGCAGCCTCCCGATCGCCATCGCCGTCGAGGACCGCCGCCCGCGCACCATCGGCTTCGGCGCCACGCTCTCGACCATCGACGGGCTCGGCGTCACCGCCTTCTGGCAGCACCGCAACCTCCTCGGCCGCGCCGAGCAGCTGCGCTTCGACGCCGGCATCAACGGGCTCGGCGGCTCGCTCGACCCCGAGGAGTACGACTACAATCTCGGCGTCACCTTCACCAAGCCCGGCGTCTTCAACCCGGACACGAGCTTCATCACCTCGCTGATCGGCCAGCGGGTCAACTACGACACCTATCGCGAGCGGTCGGTCACCGCCTCGGCGGGCTTCTCGCGCCAGTTCGGCGCCCGGCTGACCGGATCGGCCTTCGTCGAGGCGTCGCGCGCCCGCTACGACGACGACTTCGGCATCCGTCACTTCACCACGCTCGGAATCGTCGGCAAGGGCGCCTACGACGAGCGCGACGACCCGCTCGACGCCCACCGCGGCTTCTATCTCGCGGTCGAGGCGCAGCCCTTCCACGAGTTCGTCTACGGCAATTTCGCCACCCGCGGCACGCTCGAGGGCCGCGTCTACCGATCCTTCGGCCAGGAGGACCATCTCGTCCTCGCCGGCCGGGCCAAGGCCGGGACCTACGTGGGCGCCGACGTGGCCGAGAGCCCGCCCGATCTCCTCTTCTTCGCCGGCGGCGGCGGCTCGGTGCGCGGCTACGCCTACCAGTCGATCGGCGTCGAGACGGTCGATGCCGACGGCGAGACGCAGACGAGCGGCGGCAAGGGGCTCTTCGAGGCGTCGGCCGAGGTGCGCTACCGCATCAACGACAGCTTCGGCGCCGTCGGCTTCGTCGACTCGGGCTTCGTCACCGAGAACTCCGACCTCTCGGGCGAGAGCGACCTGCGCACCGGCGTGGGGGTGGGGGTGCGCTACTATACCGGCATCGGCATCCTCAGGGCCGACCTCGCCACGCCGGTCGACCCGCGCGACGACGACTCGACCGTCGCGCTCTACATCGGCATAGGTCAGGCGTTTTGAGGCGGATTCTGGCAGCGCTGGGCGTGCTCGTCCTCGTGGCGATCGCCGCGGTCGCCCAGGACGGCAGCCGCAGCGACAACGGCTTCCTCATCAACCTGCTCGAGAACCAGCTCTCCACCCCCACCCGGCAGATCCGGCTGAGCGGGGTGTCGGGCGCGCTCTCGTCGCAGGCGCGGGTCGGGCAGATCACCATCTCCGACCCCGACGGGGTCTGGCTGCAGATCGACAATGCGGAGATCGACTGGAACCGGCTGGCGCTGCTGCGCGGGCGGGTGAACGTGAACCGCCTCAGCGCCGAGCGGGTCACCTGGCTCCGCCCGGCCAACGAGCCGGCGCCGGCGCGCGAGCTGCCGACGGCCGAGGCGCAGCCCTTCGCGCTGCCCGAGCTGCCGGTCTCGGTCCAGCTGCGCGAGCTCGCCTTTCCCGACATCCGCTTCGAGGAGCCGGTGTTCGGCCAGGCGGCGCAGCTCGCGGCCGTGGGCGCGCTCGACCTGGCCGGCGGGGCGCTCGACACCACGCTCGAGGTCACCCGCCGCGACGGACCGGGCGGACAGCTCGCGCT
The DNA here is from genome assembly GCF_937858865.1 of uncultured Amaricoccus sp. GTDB lineage: Bacteria > Pseudomonadota > Alphaproteobacteria > Rhodobacterales > Rhodobacteraceae > Amaricoccus. The sequence continues at coordinate 2,369 of NZ_CALLYO010000632.1, forward strand.
GAAGGCCGGCTTCTCCAACAGCACGCGGCAGCTCGATCTCGATCTCGCGCTGCGGGAGCCGAAGGGCGGGGTGGTCGCCACGCTGCTCAAGATCGAGGGCACGCCGGCCATCGACCTCCGCCTGCAGGGGTCGGGCCCGCTCGACCAGGTCGACGTGACCTTCAGCCTCGACGCGGACGGCGCGCGCATGGCGGAGGGCCTGGTCGCGCTGCGCGACACCGACGAGGGCCTCGGCTTCAGCGTCGACTTCTCGGGCGGGCTCTCGCCGCTCGTCCCGGCGCAGTTCCGCGACTTCTTTGCCGGGTCGAGCACCGTCCAGGTTCGCGGCGTGAAGCCGGCCGCCGGCGGACTGCGCATCGACACGCTCGACGTCGCCGGCGCCGCGCTGAAGCTCAGCGGCGGGCTCGAGACCGGCCCCGACAACTTCCTGCGCCGGCTCTCGCTCTTCGGCACGCTCGGCGATCCGCGCGGCCCGGCGCTCGTCCTGCCGGTGCCCGGGGGACGCACGCGCATCCATTCAGGCGTTCTGCACGTCGACTTCGGCAACGCCAGCCGCTGGAACGGCCTTCTCGTCCTCGACCGGCTGGAGACGGCCGAGATCGAGATGGAGGACGTGACCCTGCGCATGGGGGGGCTCGCGAAGAACCTCGAGGATCCGGCGACCCGGACGGTCACCATCAACGTCGAGGGGCTCGCCACCGGCCTCTGGTCGCCCAAGCCCGAGATCGCCCGCGCCCTCGGCCAGCGGCTCGACCTCTTCGCCGACGTGGCGCTCAATCCCGGCGGGCCGATCGACCTGCGCCAGGTGCAGGTGAGCGGCAACGGCCTCTCGATCTTCAGCGCCGGCCAGGTCGCCGACCTGACCTTCACCGGGCGGAACGCGATCCGCATCGCCGACCTCGCAGTCCTCTCCGGGCTCGCGAACCGTCCGCTCGGGGGCGCCGTCGACCTCCACGCCGACGGCAGCATCAGCCCACTGAGCGGCGGCTTCGATCTCACCTTCGACGGCACGACGAGCAATCTCGAGCTCGGCGACGAGCGCCTCGACCGGCTGATGGCCAGCGAGACGAGGCTGAGCGGGCGCGCGGTGCGCGACGAGGCGGGCATCCGCACCGAGGACCTCCAGCTCGCCAACCCGCAGCTCACCTTCGCTTCGAACGGGCAGATCTCCAGCAAGCAGACCGACATCGGCTTCGAGGCCGCGCTGACCGATCTCGCGCTCCTCGACCCGCGCGCCAGCGGCCAGCTGACGGCGACGGGGCGCGCGACCGGCGAGGGTCGGCCGATCCACGTCACCCTCTCCGCCGCCGTCCCGGAGGGCGAGCTCGTCGGCCGCCGCCTGACGGGCGCCAGGGTCGGCTTCGCCGGCCAGGTCGACGGCGCCGACATCACCGGCGCCCTCTCCGGCGACGGGGCGCTCGACGGGCTCGTCCTGCAGCTCGCCGCCGATCTCGCGGTGAGCGGCGAGAAGCGCGCCCTCTCGGGCGTCAGTGTCGCCATCGGCCCGAACCGGCTGACCGGCGAGATCTCGCAGGCTGGCGCCGACCCGGTCGAGGGACGCCTGACGCTCGACGCCCCCGACATCGCGCCGATCGCGACCCTCGCCCTCCTCGACGCCCGGGGCGCGGTCGACGCCGACATCACGCTCGGCGCCTCCGACCCCGGGCAGGGCGTCGCCCTCACCGCGAGCGCCCGCGATCTCGTCGTCGGCACCAGTCGCGTCGGCAGCCTCGACGTCCGGGCGAACGTCGCCGACGCCTTCGGCCTGCCGCTGATCGACGGGACGCTCGCCGCCTCCGATCTCGCCGTCGCTGGCTTCGACGTCGCCTCGCTCAATGCTACCGCCCGGCATGCCGAGGGCGCGACCATGCGCTTCTCGGCCGACACCCGGCTCGCCGCCGGCACGCTCGCCGACCTCTCGGGCGAGCTGACCCGGCTCGAGGGCGGCTTCACCGCCACGCTCGAGACGCTCCGCATCCGCCAGGACCCGGCCTCCGCCACGCTGACCGCGCCGGCGACCGTCACGATCCGCGGCGGGACGGTCGAGCTCACCCCGCTCGCACTCCAGGTCGGCAACGGCAGCCTGACCGCCCAGGGCAAGGTCGCCGAGAGCTTCGACATCGACCTGGCGCTCAGCCAGTTCCCGCTCGACATCGCGAACACGATCCGGCCCGACCTCGGCCTCGGCGGCACGGTCGACGGCACGGCCCGCGTCACCGGCCGGCGCGAGGCGCCGGACGTGCGCTTCGACCTGCGGGCGGCCGAGATCGTCTCCGCGACCACCCGGGCCGCCGGGCTGCCGCCCATCGCGGTCGACGCGACCGGCACCACCGCGGACGGCCGCCTCGCGCTCCGCTCGAGCATCTCGGCCACCGGCCTCTCCGCCACCGCCAACGGCTCGATCCCGCTCGGCCAAGGCGAGCTCGCGCTCGACCTCGACCTCCAATCCTTCCCGCTGGCGCTCGTCGACCGCGCCGCCGGCAATCGCGGCCTGCGCGGAACGATCAGCGGCACCGGGCGCGCCACCGGCCCGCTCGCCGATCCCGCCGTGAGCTTCGAGCTGCGCGGCGAGGGGCTGACCGCCGAGATCCTCGCCGCGAACCAGGTGCCCCCCTTCGCGCTCACCGCGAGCGGCAGCTACCGCGGCGGGGCCATCGAGCTCGCCTCGGCGCGGGCCACCGCGCCGGGCGGCCTCGATTTGCAGGGCTCCGGGCGCATCCCCTTCGCCGGGCCGGGCCTCGACGCCAGCGTCTCGGGCGCGCTGCCGCTCAGCATGGCGAACCCGCTCCTCGCCAGCCGCTCGGCCGAGGCCTCCGGCCAGGTGCGCATCTCGGCCACCGCCCGCGGATCGCTGGCGGCGCCCCAGCTCGCCGGGACGGTGACGCTCGCCGGCGGCTCGCTCTTCGACCCGCAGACCAACATCCGGCTGCAGAACATGACGCTCGACGCCGCGCTAGACGGCAACGCGGCCGTCCTGCGCGGCTTCAGCGCCGAGGCGGTCGGCGGCGGCACCATCACCGCCCAGGGCAGCGTCGGCTTCGGCCCCGGCTTCCCGGCTGACCTCACCGTGCGGCTGAACGACGTGCGCTATACCGACGGCGTCTTCGTCGCCACGCGCCTGTCGGGCAACCTCGCGCTCACCGGAGCACTCGTCGGCCCGGGAGGGATGCTGTCGGGCAACATCGACATCGGCCGCACCGAAATCTCGGTCGCCGAAGGCCTCGGCGCCAACGCGCAGGAGGCGCTCGATCAGGTGACCCACGTCCGCACCCCGCCGGCGGTGCAGGCGACGCTCGACCGCGCCGACGTCGGCGTCCCGCGCGGGGCCGAGCCGAGCGACCGCACCGGCATCGGCCTCGACGTCCGCATCAGCGCGCCCAGCCAGATCTTCGTGCGCGGACGCGGGCTCGACGTCGAGATCGGCGGGCAGATGCGGGTGCGCGGCACGACCACCGACATCCAGCCGGTCGGCCAGTTCGACCTGCGCCGCGGCCGCATCCTCATCCTCGGCCAGCGCATCGACTTCGACGAGGGCTCGCTGCAGCTCGTCGGCAACCTCGACCCGCAGATCCATTTCGTGGCCGAGACCCGCTCCCAGGACGTCACCGCCATCGTGACGGTCCAGGGCCGCGTCTCGGCGCCAGAGATCACCTTCTCCTCCGAGCCTCCCCTGCCGCAGGACGAGGTGCTGGCGCGCG
>NZ_CALLYO010000633.1 GCF_937858865.1 uncultured Amaricoccus sp.
CTCGGGCAGCGCCCGCCCCGCCCCCAGGCGGGCGCTTCTCGCCCGCCGGGTCGGGGCGCTGCCCTTTACGCCCTGGAGCGGCGGTCGGACGGGGCTGGCTGTTTCGGACGGGCTCCGGGTGGGCTGACGGCGACGGAAGAGGGGTGCCCTCCCCGTCTGTCCCGCCCGAGGCCCTGCCTCGGGCAGCGCCCGCCCGCCCCGTCACGCCGAAGGCGTGCCTCCGGCACGACGCGGGCGCTTCTCGCCCGCCGGGTCGGGCGCTGCCCTCTTCGTTCTGGAGCGGCGGTCGGACAGGCGGCGGACATTCTCACATCGAACCAAGCGCAATCTTCCGGAGGGTCCCGTGATGGCTGACCTGCGCAGCGACTTCGTCGGCATCAAGTCGCCGAACCCCTTCTGGCTGGCCTCGGCGCCGCCGACCGACAAGGAGTACAACGTCCGCCGCGCCTTCGAGGCGGGCTGGGGCGGGGTGGTCTGGAAGACGCTCGGGCTCGACCCGCACGTCGTGAACGTGAACGGGCCGCGCTACGGGGCGGTCTGGGGGGCGGACCGGCGGCTGCTCGGGCTCAACAACATCGAGCTGATCACCGACCGGCCGCTCGAGGTGAACCTGCGCGAGATCAAGGCGGTGAAGCGCGACTGGCCGGACCGGGCGCTGGTGGTCAGCCTGATGGTGCCCTGCGACGATGCGAGCTGGCGGACGATCCTGCCGCTGGTCGAGGAGACCGGCGCCGACGGGGTCGAGCTCAACTTCGGCTGCCCGCACGGGATGAGCGAGCGCGGCATGGGCTCGGCGGTCGGCCAGGTGCCGGAATACATCGAGATGGTCGCCCGCTGGTGCAAGGCGAACAGCCGGATGCCGGTGATCGTCAAGCTGACGCCGAACATCACCGACATCCGCTATCCGGCGCGGGCCGCCTTCAGGGGGGGTGCGGACGCGGTCAGCCTGATCAACACGGTGAGCTCGATCACCGGCGTCGATCTCGACACCTTCAGCCCGGAGCCCTCGATCGACGGCAAGGGATCGCACGGCGGCTACTGCGGGCCGGCGGTGAAGCCGATCGCGCTCAACATGGTGGCCGAGATCGCCCGCGACCCGGAGACGGCCGGCCGGCCGATCTCCGGCATCGGCGGGGTGACGACCTGGCGCGACGCGGCGGAGTTCATGGCGCTCGGCTCCGGGCCGGTGCAGGTCTGCACCGCGGCGATGACCTACGGCTTCCGCGTGGTGCAGGAGATGATCACCGGGCTCGGGCAGTGGATGGACGCGGGCGGGCATGCCGACCTCGCCGCCTTCCGCGGCCGGGCGGTGCCGAACGTCACCGACTGGCAGTATCTGAACCTCAACTATGTCGCCAAGGCGCGGATCGACCAGGCGCTCTGCATCCACTGCGGGCGCTGCTACGCCGCCTGCGAGGATACCTCGCACCAGGCGATCGCCATGCTGCCGGGGCGGGTCTTCGAGGTGAAGGACGAGGAGTGCGTCGCCTGCAACCTCTGCGTCAACGTCTGCCCGGTCGAGGGCTGCATCGACATGGTCGCGCTCGCCCCCGGCACGGTCGACGCCCGCACCGGCGAGGTGGTGCGGCCGGAGTATGCCAACTGGACGACGCATCCGAACAACCCGATGGCGAAGGCGGCGGAGTAGGCGCCGCATCCCGCCCGGCTCGGGCGGGCGCGGGACGGAAGGGGGGCGCCCTCCCCGTCCGTCCCG
>NZ_CALLYO010000634.1 GCF_937858865.1 uncultured Amaricoccus sp.
TGCCCGTCGATGTTTTCCTCGGAAACGGTCGCGCCCGGTCCCAGGCCCCCCGCGGGGCCGGCCACGGCTCAGTAGCCGAACTCCTCGCTCATGTAGCGGCAGCTGTTCAGCACCACGCCGAGGACGTTGCTCTGTTCGGCGAGGTCCTTCTCGCACTTGTCGACCTCGTCGAGGCGGCTCTTCTCGGCGCCGGCGACCAGCAGCACGCAGTCGAGCTGCGGCAGGAAGGCCATCGCATCGTCGCTCTGCAGCATCGGCGGCAGGTCGTAGACGATGATGTCGGGCAGGAAGGCGCTCTTGATCGCGGCGACGCCCTCGGCGGCGCGGGCGTTCATCAGCAGCTCGGCCGAGTCGCGCACGCTCTGGGCGTTGGTGCCGATGGCGAGATTGTCGCCGTAGCGCACAAAGCTCTCCGCGACGCTGCGGCTGCCCTGGAGGAGGCCGGCCACCGACTGCGGCGACTTGAGGCCGATCTGCCGCGCCATCGACGGGCGGCGCAGGTCGACCTCGACGAGCACGGTCCGCACGTCGGGCTGGCGGGCGAGGCTGAAGGCGAGATTGAGCGCGAGCGTGGTCTTGCCGCATCCGCTCGTCGGCGAGGTGATGCCGACCGAGGTCCAGCCGTTGCGCTGCATGGTGCGCAGCATCTTGGTGCGCAGGATGTCGAAGTGGCTGTGTGCCGGGTCGACATCCTCGAAGGTGACGATGTGGTTCCTGGCGAGCAGCCGCGGCTCGGGATCGAAGGCGGCGAGCTCGGCCCAGGCCGGGCCGACCTGGGATGCCCGCAGCGGGCCGCGGCCGGGCCCGACGCCGCCGCCGACGCCGCCGGGCGATGGCGCGACCACCGCACCGCGCTGCTCCTTGGCCTTCTGGATCGCTGCCTGAATCCGTTCCATCCATCTCTCTTTCCGCTGCCGGCGCGTCGCGACCGGATACCTATACTCGAACCGGCCGGGCGCGTCAGTTCGTGTCCCGCCGGTTCACCGCGCACGCGCTCTAGCCGATCACACCGCCGAGCAGTTGGTCGAGCGGCATGTACCGCGTGTGGATGGCCAGGAGCGCGAAGGGGATGCCGATCACGATCAGCGCGAGGATGGCCAGGATCAGCGCCTGCTTGCGCCGCTGCTCGCCCGCCGTCCGCATGTAGGGAATGGTGGCGATCGGCTGGATGCCGAGGCCGTTCGAGAGCTCGACCGGCCGGCGGATCGAGCGGTTCAGCATCTCCCAGAGGACGATGAAGCCGACCGCCGCGCCGAGGCCGCCGACGATGCCGGCGGAAGCGATCAGCAGGCGGGGCGGGCTGACCGGGGTGTTCTTCTCGATCGGCGCCTCGATCAGGGTGAAGCGCTGGCCCTTGGAGAGAACCTCGATCTTCTCGGAGACCTGGGCCTGGCCGAGGGCGGCGACGGCGTTGTCGTACTGGGTCTGCAGGTTCGCGAGCTCGCGCTGGAGATCGGCGAGCGCCCTCTCGTTCTGCGGTGTCGCCTGCTGGGCGGCGGCGAGGTCGGCGAGGGTCTTCTCGACCGCCATCCGCTCCTCGGCGATGTACTTGAGCTGCTCGTCGATCGGGGCGAGCTCGACGTCGAGCTCGGAGAGCGGCTGGGCGGCCTGGCCGTCGGCGCCCGGCACGGCGCGCGCCGCCTGCTGCTGGGCGACGAGGCTCTGCAGCGCGGCGATGCGGGTCTGCAGCACGCGGATCTGCGGGCTCTCCGGCTTGTAGATCGCCTGCTGCTGCAGCAGCTGGCTCTGCAGGTTCTGCAGCTCCTGCTCCTCGGGGGAGAGCGCCTGGTTCACGGCGCGGCCGGTGCGCTCGTAGACCCAGACCACCGTGGCGCGCTGGTTCTTGAGCCCGGCCTCCTCGCGCTGGAGGTCGAGCAGGCGCTGCTCCCCGCGCTCCTGCTGGGCGCGGCGGCTGTCCATGCTGTCGGGGAGCGCGGTGACGTTCGCGGTCTTGAAGTCGGCGATCTTCTTCGACTGGTCGGCGAGCGCGGCCGAAAGGCGCTCGACCTCGCCCTGGAAGAAGTCGAGGGTGTCGCTCGCCCGGTCCGTGCGCATGCGCACGTTCTCCTGCAGGATCAGCGACACGAGCTCGTTGGCGCCCTTGGCGGCGAGCGGCGGGGTCGGCGCCGAGAAGGAGACGCCGACGATGATCGCCCCCGGCGTCCCCGGCCGGATCGTCGGGTCGGGCTGGAAGCCGATGAACTCGATCCTGTCGCGCATGTCGGCGACGATGTCGCCGACCGAGAGGTCGGGCTGGTCGGCGTAGAGCCCGATGCGCTGTGCCAGATCGTAGAGGTTGGCGCGGGTCATGATCCGCTGCTGGACGATCTGGATCTGCTCGAACGGGTTGATCTCGGCCGTCGACTCGGCGAGCTCGCCCGGGATCTGCTGCGGCTCGGCGAGCAGGCTCGCCGAGGACTGGTAGACCGGCGGCAGGATCGAGGCGATGGTGATGCCGATCGCCGCGAGCAGGGCCAGGATGACGAGGAAGTAGGGCAGGCGCCGCTTGAAGACGGCCCAGTAGTACTTGAGATCGAGATTGGCCATGGGTCGGTTTTTCCTGAGCGTCGTGTGGGCCGGGGCCTTCAGCCCGCCACCATCTTGAGGTTGCCGTGCGTTCGCCGGTCGGTGACGACCTGCTCGATGACGCCGGCGTCGACCTTGTCGAGGCCGTCGGTGAAGGCGTAGACGAGCGCGTAGTCGCAGATCTGGTTGACGAGGCGCGGGATGCCGCGCGAGGCGAGATACACGCACTCGCAGGCGGCGGGCGTGAAGATCTCGTGCGCCGCGCCCGCGACCCTCAGGCGGTGGTCGATGTAGGCAGCGACCGACCGCGCCGACATTCCCGGCAGGTGGTATTCCGCCGCGACGCGCTGCGCGAACTGGGTGAGGCGCGGCTGGGCGATGAGGTCGCGGAGCTCGGGCTGGCCGACGAGGACGAGCTGGAGGAGCTCGTCCTTGTCGGCATTGATGTTCGAGAACATCCGGAGCTCCTCGAGCGTTTCGACCGAGAGGTTCTGCGCCTCGTCGAAGATCAGCATGGTGCGCCGCCCGCTCGCGTACTCCTCGATGAGGAAGTCCTGGAACTTGGCGAAGAGCTGGACGTAGCTCGCGTCGCTCGTCGTCGGCACCCCGAGCGCCATCAGCACCCAGTGCAGGAGCTCGCCGCGGTTTCCCTGCGCATTCGAGATCAGCCCGACGGTGAACTCCTCGGGCAGCGAGCGCAGCAGGTGGCGCAGCAGCGTGGTCTTGCCGGCGCCGATCTCGCCCGTGATGACGGTGATCGGGGCATGGGTCAGCATGCCGTACTCGAGCATGGTGTAGGCCCGAGTGTGACTCTCGGACCAGTAGAGGAAGTCGGGATCGGGGAGGAGCGTGAACGGCCGCTCGGTCAACCCGAAATGGTCGTTGTAAATCTTGAGCGTACTCGTCATACCCATCCTACGCCACCCTGTCCCGACCGCGGGGCATGTCCTCCCGTGATTCAGACACGGCAATCAAACTAGAGAAGAGAAGGTCCCGCCGCCAGCCCGCTCGCTCATACAGGCTAATCGACCGCATATCACCCCAAAAAGTGGTGAATCTCCGGCGGTCGTGGCCGCGGTGTCCGATTCCGGATTCCGGGCCGGCGCGCGGCGGCGATCGTCCCTTTCGGCGGGCGGAACGGCGAGGCGCTCCCGACTCGAGGTGCGCCAGCCGGCCCGGCGGCCCGCCCGAGGCACCGGGGAGGCTGATTTCGCAGGCTTTTCCCGCCGGCGCCGGCGCGGCGGGGGGCGGAAGACCGGTCGCCGCCGCCCCGGCCCCCCGTCGAGGCGGCCGGAACCCGCCAAGTCATTAAACAATCAATTAAGTTTTGTTGAAACCGGTGGTAAAGGGTGTCTTAATGGCCCGCGGTGAGAGGGGTAACTCACCCAATGGTCTGATCGTGGAGGGCGCCCTCAGGATCGTCGGCCGGAAGTCGCTCTCGCGGGGCATCGTGTAATCCCGCGGGCTGCTCAGGTCGACGCCCGGGGCGTTTTGTTGGTCGTTGCGTGTGGATGTGGGTGATATGGCACATTATTCCGAGATCGAACCCGGGACCGCCTACACCGGTGTGGCCGGTCAGGGAATGGTGGCGGCGGGCGGCGGTGCGAACCGCAGGTTGTCCTGGCGACTCAAGGCGGTGATGGACCGCGTCGGGGCGTTCGTCCTGCTCCTGATGATCGCGCCGCTGATGGCGTTCATCGCGCTCGCGGTGCGGCTCGATTCCCCCGGCCCGATCCTCTTCCGCCAGCCGCGCTTCGGCGCCGGCCGCTCGGTCGTCGTCGTCAGCAAGTTCCGCACCATGCGCCCCGAGGGCACCGACATCGGCGGGCGCCGCCAGGCGACGCGCGGCGACGACCGCGTGACGCGGGTCGGCCGCTTCCTGCGCAAGACCTGCCTCGACGAATTGCCCCAGATCTGGGACGTGCTCTGCGGCCGGATGAGCCTCGTCGGCCCGCGGCCGCACCCGCTGCACCTCGAGGTCGAGGGGCAGCCGATCGAGAGCCTGATCCCGGACTACCACCAGCGCCATGCCGTGCGCCCGGGCATCACCGGCCTCGCCCAGATCCGCGGCAACCGCGGCCCGCTCGAGAACCTCGCCATGGGCCGCGAGCGCATCCGCTACGACGTCGAGTATATCGAGGGGCATTCCCTCTGGCTCGACATCCGCATCCTGTTCAAGACGCTCGTCGTCCCCTTCCAGAAGGACGGCTCCTACTGAGGCCCGGGCGCCGCGTCCCCGCTGCGGCCCGGCGCGGGTCGCAGGTCCTTTGTTAACCCCGCCTCGGGCGCAGGCCTTTCGTTGACCTCGCCGCGGGCTATGCTCGCGCGCGAGCGGACGGCGCCCTCCTCCCGATTCGACCGGGGTGCGCGCGGCTCCGCCGCCGTCCTGCCGGAGCCCGCGGAAGGCGCCTCGTGCGCCCTTGGCGGAGTCCGGTGTCCCGGAGCTGCCCGGAGCCGTCCCATGCGCCTCGCCCTTCTCGCCCCCCTCCTCCTCGCCGTCGCCCTCGCCGGCTGCGACAGCGCCGCCGATCGCGCCGAGACCCATTACCAGCGCGCCCTCGCCTACCTCGAGGCCGGCGACAGCGAGCGGGCGTCGGTCGAGTTCCGCAACGTCTTCCGCCTGAACCCCGATCATGCCGAGGCGCGGCTGCGCTATGCCGCGCTCCGCCGCGCGGAGGGCGAGACCCGCGACGCCCTCGGCCAGTACCAGAAGCTCGTCGAGATCCGCCCCGGCCTCGCCGAGGCGCACCGGGCGCTGGCCGAGCTCGCGCTCGAGATCCAGGACCTCGATACCGCCACCGCCCACGCCACCCGCGCCTTCGAGCTCGATCCGAAGGACCCCGGAATCCGCGCGCTGAAGGCGACCGTCGACTTCCACCGCGGCACCGACCGGCCGGCGGCGGTGGCGATGGCCGAGGGGGTCCTCGCCGAGGATCCGGCCAGCGTCATGGCCCACCTCGTCCTCGTCGCCGACCGGCTGCGGGCCGGGGACGCCGACGGGGCGCTCGCCCGCGTCGAGGCCGGCCTCGCCGCGGCGCCGGACGACGAGGGGCTGCACCTCGCCCGCCTCGCGCTGCTCGAGCAGAGGGGCGACACCGCCGCCGCCGGCGACGAGCTCGCGACCATGGGCCGCCTCTTCCCCGACAACGCCGGCGTGCGCGCGGCGCTCGTCCGGTGGCACCTGGCGAACGGCGCCCCCGACGCCGCCGAGGCGCTGCTGCGCACCGCCGCCGACGCGGTCCCCGGCCAGCCCGGCCCCGGCCTCACCCTCGCCCAGTTCCTGCTCGAGGTCCGCGGCCCCGACGCCGCCCGTGCCGAGCTCGCGGCCCGCGCCGACGCCACCACCGCCGACGCGGACCCGCGCACCCACGCCCGCTACGTCCACGCCCTCGCCGGCCTCGACTTCGCGCAAGGCAGGCACGATGCGGCAATCGCCGCGCTCCGCGGCCTGATCGAGGGCGCCGCCGCCACCGACGCCACCCGCGACGCCGAGGTCACGCTCGCCGGGATGCTCGCCGAGACCGGCCAGGAGGCGGAGAGCGCCGCCCTCGTCGAGAAGATCCTCGCCGCGGACCGCACCCACGTCGGCGCGCTGAAGCTCCGCGCCCGCGCCGCCATCGCCGCCGACCGCCCTGACGCGGCGATCCAGGACATGCGCACCGCCCTGACCGTCGCCCCCCGCGATCCCGAGGTGATGACGATCATGGCCTTCGCGCACGAGCGCGACGGCGACCGCGGCCTGATGGGCGAGCGCCTCGCCCTCGCCGTCGAGGCCGCGAACCGGGCGCCGACGGAATCGCTGCGCTATGCCAACTTCCTGATGCAGGAGGACCGCCCCGGGCCCGCCGAGGGCGTCGTCACCGACGCGCTGCGCCGCGATCCCGAGAACCTCGAGCTCCTCGACATGCTCGGCCGCATCCACCTCGCCCGCAAGGACTGGGCCCGCGCCGGGCAGGTGGCCGACATCCTGCGCGCACAGGCGGATCCGGCGGCGGCGGCGATGGCGACGAGCCTCGACGCCGCGCGTCTGCGCGGCGAGGGCAAGCCGGAGGCGGCCGCGGCGATGTTCGAGGCCCTCGCCTTCGGCGGCGCCGCCCCGAGCAGCGAACCGAGCAGCGAACCGGGCAGCGAACCGGGCAGCGAACCGGGAAGTGATCCGGGAAGTGATCCCGGGGGCCAGGCCCTCGCCGGCCTCGTCCGCGCCCGTCTCGCCGCCGGCGAGCCGGCCGAGGCCCGCCGCGCCGTCGAGGCGGCGCTCGCCGCCGATCCGCGGAGCCTCCCGGCCCGCTACCTCCTCGCCGGCCTCGACGCGATCGAGGGCCGGACCGAGGCGGCCGAGGCCGGCTACCGGGCGCTCGTCGCCGAGGCCCCCGCCCTGCCCGCGCCGCACCGCGCGCTCTTCCGCCTCCTCGCCGGCGAGGGCGATCTCGCCGGGGCCGACGCCGCTCTCGACCAGGGTATCGCCGCCACCGGCGATGCGAACGGCGAGCTCCTCTTCCTCAGGGCGGGCCTGCGCGAGGCGCGCGGGAACCTCGCCGGGGCGATCGCCGACTACGAGACCCTCTACGCCCGCTCGAGCGACAGCCCGGTCCTCGCCAACAACCTCGCGAGCCTGCTGACGGCGCAAGGGTCCGATGCCGCGACCATCGAGCGCGCCCATGCCATCGCCCGCCGGCTGCGCGGCAGCGACGTGCCGGAGTTCCAGGACACCTACGGCTGGATCCTCTTCCTGCGCGGCGACACCGCCGAGGCGCGGGAGTATCTCGCGAAGGCCGGCGCGGCGCTCCCCGGCAACGCCCAGGTGCAGTTCCACCTCGGCGAGGCCGAGCGCGCCCTCGGCAACCGCGACGCGGCGGCGGCAGCCTATGCCGCCGCCCTCGCCGCCGCCGAGGCCGGCAGCCCGCTGCCCCAGGCCGGGACCGTCCGCGCCAGAGCATCCGAGCTCGCGGCCCCTGCCCCGCCCACCCCGCCGTCCGACGGCTGACAGGGTCGCCGGCTGACCGGCGCTCTCCGAAAACCCGTTAACCGCCATGAAGATCGCGTTAA
>NZ_CALLYO010000635.1 GCF_937858865.1 uncultured Amaricoccus sp.
GACGCTCGCGCTCGTCGAAGCCGTCGGCTACGCCCAGGCCTATTCCTTCGCCTACTCCCCTCGGCCGGGAACGCCCGCCGCCGGCCGCCCGGGCGTCGACCCGGCCGAGAGCTCCGACCGGCTGCAGCGCCTCCAGCGGCTGCTCGACCGGCAGCAGCGCGCCTTCCAGCAGCATCTCGTCGGCCGCACCCTGCCGGTCCTGATCGAGAAGCCCGGCCGCCTGCCGGGCCAGATGGCCGGCCGCTCGCCCTACCTCAACGCCGTGCACCTCGCGGCCGGGCCGGAGCTCGTCGGCCGCATCGTCCCGGTGCGGGTGGTGGCGGCGCAGGCCAACTCCCTCTCGGGCGTCGCCGCTTGAGGACGGAGCCGCCCCGATGATGGCGGCGATCTTCGCGGCGCTGCTCGCGGCGCTCGGCATCGGCTGGTTCGGCAGCCGGCGGCTGGCGCTCGCCTGCGCCGCCCTCGCCTTCGGGCTCGCGGTATGGCTCTTCCTCTGGGAGGTCTGGAGCCCCGAATACGGCTTCCGCATGCCCTGGATCGACGTGCGGCTGCCGGCGGAGGCGTCCGATGCCCCCGTCTGAGATGCGCACCTCCGACCGGCTGATCGCGGCGCTCAACTACGTCTTCCTGCTGGCGGCGGCCGGGACGATCGCAGCCATCCTCGCCGCCGCGCTGGCGCTCCAGCTCGGCAAGGGCGAGCTTCCCTGTCCGCTCTGCCTGCTCGAGCGGGCGGCGATGTTCGGCGCCGCCTTCGCGATGCTGCAGAACCTGCGGCACGAGTATTCCTCGCGCAACACCGGGATCCTGCTGGGCTTCGCCCTGTTCCTCCTCGTCGTCGCCGTGCGGCAGACGCTCCTCGACATCTATCCGCGCCCCGGACACGCCTATATCGGCAGTGCGGTCCTCGGGCTGCACATGCCGGTCTGGTCGGTCCTGATCGCGGTGGCTCTCATTGCCGCCGTCGCGCTGAAGCTCGCGCTCCTCGGGGGCGATTCGCACATGCGGGGCGCCCGCCCGTCGAGCTTCCCGCTCCTCGGCCGCCTCGCGCCGTTCCTCGCGCTGGTGCTGATCGGCCTCGCGCTGGCCAATTTCGTCCTCGTGGTGGTCCAGTGCGGCCTGGGCGAGTGTCATACCGAAGGCTACGCCCTCCTGGGTAACTCGCTCCCGTGACCCCCAAGACGCTTGCGCGGTGCCTGAGGCTGGGGCACTCTTTTCCAA
>NZ_CALLYO010000636.1 GCF_937858865.1 uncultured Amaricoccus sp.
GACACCCGATGCGCCCACAGATGCGCGCGACCATGCGCCCGCTCGTCCCGACCCTGCTCGCCGCCGGGCTCCTGTTCGGGGGCCCCGCCCTGGCGCAGGAGACGCCACGGCAGATCACCGTCATGGGCTCCGCGCAGGTGGAGGCGGTGCCCGATCGCGCCACGATCACCGCGGGGGTGGAGACCCGGGCGCCGACCGCGGCGGAGGCGCTGGCGGCGAACGCGCAGGCGATGGCGGAGGTCTTCGCCGCGCTGGAGGCGGCGGGCGTCGAGAAGCGCGACGTGCAGACGAGCCAGCTCAACCTCAATGCCGTCTACGAGCCCTATCGCGAGGGCGCCGAGGCGCCGCCGCAGGTGGTGGCCTACGAGGCGAGCAACATGGTGACGGTCAAGGTGCGCGCGCTCGCGAACCTCGGCAAGCTGATCGACGCGCTGGTGGGATCTGGGGCGAACCGGCTCTACGGGATCGGCTTCGACGTGTCGGAGCCGCGTCCCTCGCTCGACGCCGCGCGGCGCGAGGCGGTGGCGGATGCGCGCGCCAAGGCCGAGCTCTTCGCCGAGGCGGCCGGCGTCACGCTCGGCCCGGTCGTCACGATCCGCGAGGACACCGGGATGGGCGGGCCGCAGCCGCTGAGGGCGCAGGCGGCGATGGCGGAGGCGGTGCCGGTCGCCGAGGGGACGGTGACGCTGACCGCCGACGTCGAGGTGGTCTTCGGGATCGAGTGAGGCAGGGGCCGCGGCGCGCCCGGAGGCGGCGCCGCGGCCGGCGCGTCAGGCGGCCTTGCCGGCCACGTTGCCCTCGAGCGGCAGGTCGGTCACCGGGGCGAAGACCGCCTTCCAGATCGCCGCGCCGAGTGCCGCGCCGATGAGCGGCGCCACCCAGAAGAGCCAGAGCTGGCCGACCGCGCCCGTCTCGGCGAAGAAGGCGACCGCCGTCGAGCGGGCCGGGTTGACCGAGGTGTTGGTCACCGGGATCGAGACGAGGTGGATGAGGGTGAGCGCGAGGCCGATCGCGATGCCGGCGAAGCCCGCCGGGGCCTTGGGGCTGGTCGCGCCGAGGATGACGAGGAGGAAGCCCGCCGTCAGCACCACCTCGATCAGGAAGCAGGCGAAGAGGCTGTAGCCGCCGGGCGAGTTGGCGCCGTAGCCGTTCGAGGCGAAGCCGCCGGCCGTCCAGTCGGCCTTGCCGGAGGCGATGAGGTAGAGGATGCCGGCGGCGACGAAGCCGCCGACGACCTGGGCGACCCAGTAGGGGATCAGCTCGCTCCAGGAGAAGCGGCCGCCGATCGCGAGGCCGAGCGAGACCGCCGGGTTGAAGTGCCCGCCCGAGATCGGGCCGACGGCATAGACCATGGTGAGGACGGTCAGCCCGAAGGCGAGCGCCACGCCCTGGAAGCCGATCCCGAGCTCGGGGAAGGCGGCGGCGAGCACGGCGCTGCCGCACCCTCCGAAGACGAGCCAGAAGGTGCCGAGTGCCTCGGCAGCGAGTTTGTGCATCTTGATGTTCCCTCAAATGTGCGCCGGTGGAGCTTTCTAGCCGAGATCTCGCCGGGGTAAACGGCAATTCTCACGGGATCCGCACAGTGCGGGATTCCGGCATATGGTTGATATTGCTTGCTTATCTCAGGCGCGTTAACCACATTGCGCATAATGGTTAACGGCCCTGCCGGCAGGCCGGCGTCCTGCGGCGGCCGGGAGCGGCCTCAGGAGACAGCCTGGATGGCGGGGGCGACGGGAAGGGGGACGAAGTCGGCCATCGGGACGCCGGTGGCGTAGCCCTGGGCGTGGGTGAAGCCGGTGCGGCGGACCTGGGCGAGATGCTCGGGGCGCTCGACGCCCTCGGCGGTGACGGCGACGCCCTGGGCGCGGGCCAGCGCGAGGATGGCGCGGATGACGTCGGCGGTGGCCGGGTTGGCGAGATCCTGGACGAAGGCCTTGTCGAGCTTGATGCGGTGGTGCGGCAGGCGGGCGAGGTAGGCGAGCGCCGAGTAGCCGGTGCCGAAGTCGTCGAGCGCGATGCGGATGCCGCGGTCGATGAGGGCGCGGAGCTGGCGCGTCGTCTCGGGATTGTCGCGCATGAGCACCGTCTCGGTGATCTCGAGCTCGAGCCGGTCGGCGGGGAAGCCGGTCTCGGCCAGGGCGAAGTCGACGTCGGCGAGGAAGTCCGGCTGGTGGAACTGCAGCGGCGAGATGTTGACGGCGAGCCCGATCCGCGCCGGCCAGCCCTGCGCGCGCTGCATGGCGGCGCGCAGCGCCCAGCGGCCGAGGGGCAGGATGAGGCCGGTCGCCTCGGCGAGCGCGATGAAGGCTGCCGGCTGCAGCACGCCGCGGGTGGGGTGGCGCCAGCGCAAGAGCGCCTCGGCGCCGACGACGCGGCCGTCGCGCAGGTCGATGAACGGCTGGTAGGCGAGGTGCATCTGGCCGAGCGCCAGCGCCTCGGCGAGGTCGAGCTCGAGCCGGCTGCGCTCGAGCGCGCGGGCGCCCTCGGCCGGCTCGTGCAGCACGAAGCGGCCGCGCCCCTCGAGCTTGGCGCGGCGGAGCGCGGTGTCGACCTGGATCAGCGCCGAGGCGGGGGTGGCGGCGCTGGCGGTCACGATGCCGATGCTCGCCCGCACCACGACGCTGCGGCCGTCGAGCAGGACCGGCTGGCTGACCGCCTTGAGCAGGCGCCGGGCGAGGACGCGCAGGCCGCCGGCGCTGCGGGGGGAGACGATGGCGAAGCGGTCGCCCTCGAGGCGGAGGAGCCGGTCGCCGACCCCGAGCGCCTGCTCGATCCGGGTCCCGGTGAGGGCGAGGAGGGCGTCCCCGGCGGCCACCCCCATCGCCTCGTTGATGGCGTGGAACCGGTC
Source organism: uncultured Amaricoccus sp. (assembly GCF_937858865.1). Lineage (GTDB taxonomy): Bacteria > Pseudomonadota > Alphaproteobacteria > Rhodobacterales > Rhodobacteraceae > Amaricoccus. Next base: position 2,849 of record NZ_CALLYO010000636.1, read on the forward strand.
GAGGTCGAGCATGAGCAGGCCGGCCGGGTCGCCGGCCGGCAGCGCGCGCATGGTGGCCTCGACGAGGCGCTGGGCGGCGGCGCGCGGAAAGCGCCGCCGCGCCGCGGGGGCGGCCTGGGGGGCGCGGGCGAGGATCGGGCCGGCGAGGGCGGCGGCGTCGGAAAGGCGAAGCCGGAGGGCGGCGGTGAGGCGGCGGGGCAGGGCGGAGGCGACGAGGAGGAAGCCCGCGGCCGGGGCGGCGAGCGGGACGGCCGCGGCGAAGCGGGCGGCGAGCCCGAAGGCGGCCGGATCCACCCGCCGCGCGTTCGGGCCGGCGAAGCGGGGCCCGGCGGCCCGCCCTGCGGCGTCGCCGCCGAGGGCAGCGAGCGCGGCGTTGCCGGCGACGAGGCGGCAGGCGTCGCCCTCGCCGGCGAAGAGCCCGGCGGCCGGAACATCCTGCGCCGCCACGAGACGCAGCAGCGCGGTGGCGGATCTCTCGTCCGAAAGGGGCGGCGCAGTCATCAGGCTCCTCCTGACGTAGCGTCAGGCACAACCCTGAGTAGCACGCCCTGCGGCGATTTGCCCAGCCTTAAACAACGACAGGTTGTTAAACGGGGCGGTTCGGCTCAGATTCGGCCCCAGAGATCGTAGTCGCCCGCCTCGTCCACGGTGACCGTAACGCGATCACCGGGCTTCAGGTGCGCGAAGTCCTCGTCGATGAAGAGGTTGCCGTCGATCTCCGGCGCGTCGGCCCAGCTGCGGCAGGTGGCGCCGTCGGCGTCCACCTCGTCGACGACGGCCTCGATCCGGGTGCCGACCCGGGCGGCGAGCCGGGCGGCGCTGATGCCCTGCGCCTTCTCCATGAACCGCTGCCAGCGCTCCTCCTTCACCTCCTCGGGGACGTGGTCGGGGAGCGCGTTGGCGCGGGCGCCCTTGACGTTCTCGTAGCGGAAGCAGCCGACGCGGTCGAGCCGGGCCTCGTCGAGCCAGTCGAGCAGGTGGCGGAACTCGGCCTCGGTCTCGCCGGGGTAGCCGACGATGAAGGTGGAGCGCAGGACGATCTCCGGGCAGGCGGCGCGCCAGCGGGCGATCTCCTCGAGGGTGCGGGCGCCGGCGGCCGGGCGGGCCATGCGGCGCAGGACGTCCGGGTGGCTGTGCTGGAAGGGGATGTCGAGGTAGGGCAGGATCAGCCCCTCGGCCATCAGCGGGATCAGCTCGCGCACGTGCGGGTAGGGGTAGACGTAGTGGAGGCGGACCCAGGCGCCGAGCTGCCCCAGCGCGCGGGCGAGGTCGGTGATGTGGGTGCGGACCTCGCCGCCCTTCCAGGGGTGGGCGTCGTGGCGGCGGTCGACGCCGTAGGCGGAGGTGTCCTGGCTGATGACGAGCAGCTCCTTCACCCCGGCGGCGACGAGTCTTTCCGCCTCGCGGAGCACGGCGTGGGCGGGCCGCGACACCAGCTTTCCGCGCATGTCGGGGATGATGCAGAAGCGGCACTTGTGGTTACAACCCTCGGAGATCTTGAGGTAGCTGTAGTGGCGCGGGGTGAGGTGGACGGCCGAGGCGGGCAGGAGGTCGAGGAAGGGATCGGGCTTCGGCGGCACGGCGGCGTGCACGGCGTCGAGGACGGCCTCGTACTGGTGCGGGCCGGTGACGGCGAGGACGGCGGGGTGGCTCTCGCGGATCAGCGCCTCGTCGGCGCCGAGGCAGCCGGTGACGATGACCCGGCCGTTCTCGGCGAGCGCCTCGCCGATCGCCTCGAGGCTCTCGGCCTTGGCGCTGTCGAGGAAGCCGCAGGTGTTGACGATGACGGTGTCGGCGCCGGCGTAGTCGGGGGAGACGGCGTAGCCCTCGGCGCGGAGCCGGGTCAGGATGCGCTCGCTGTCGACCAGCGCCTTGGGGCAGCCGAGGCTCACCATGCCGACGCGCGGCTGGCCGGGGCGTGCGTCGGGGCGTGCGTCGGGGTGCGCATCGGGGCGCGCCTGCGCATCGAGGCGCGGGGCGGGGGCGCGGTCGGGGCGCAGGTCGGGCGGATTGGCGCGCATGCGCCTGCGCATATACGCGCTCGAGCCGGCGAGGCAAGCAGGCCTTCAGCGGCCGGCCGCGGCGATATGGAGATGGCGCCGGCGTTGCGCGAGGCGCTGGGCGACCATGGTGGTGGCCGGGCTGATCGAGCCGGAGATGAAGCTCGAGATCGAAAGTGACCGCGCTGCGCGGGTAACGATCGCGGGACGCGAAGGGAAAATCTGCCGGGCGGGGTGGAAAAATCGGGGGACGAGGAACATCATTTCCCCCCGGAACGCAATCATTCGATGGGGGACTCGCGATGAGATCGATCGAGAAAGGCCTTCTGGCGGCGGCGGTCGCGGCGGGGCTCGCGCTTTCCGCCGGCGCGGCGGCGGCGCAGTCCTGGTACGTGAAGGGCTTCGGCGGCGCCACCTTCCCGCAGGAAGACGACTTCGACCTCGACGTCCGCGGCACCCCCGACTCGCTCGACACCGGGCTCAACTACGACACGGGCTACGTGCTCGGCATCGCCGGCGGCTACATGTTCACGCCGAGCATCGCCTTCGAGCTCGAGTATGCCTTCCGCACCGCGGATGCGGACGCCAAGAACGTCAACGAGAGCGTGACCACGCAGTCGAACGCCTGGATGGCGAACGCGATCTACTACTTCCCGCCGACGGGGGTGAACGGCCAGTGGCAGCCCTATGCCGGCGGCGGCCTCGGGGCGGCGGATCTCAACGTCGAGGACGTGTCCTCCGCGAACGGCGGCGACTTCGACAGCGACTACAACTTCGCGTATCAGCTGATCGGCGGCGTCGCCTACAGCGTGAATCCGAATTGGACGATCAATGGCGAGGTGCGTTTCTTCGGGATCAACGACCAGGATCTCGAGAACGATTTCTTCTCGTTCAAGACGCCCTATCACACCTTCGACCTGCTGATCGGCGCCACCTACAGGTTCTGATCCTACGGCCGGGCGCGGCATCGCGTCCGCGCCCGGCGTGCCCGCCAGCGCGAAACTTTGTTGCGGCGCGGTCGGCAATCTGGCAATGCACGCTCGAGGGGCGAGCGGGAGCAGGGCCGGTGAAGGACATTCTCGACGAGCTGGAGAGCCGGCGGGCGGAAGCCCGGCTCGGTGGCGGGCAGAAGCGCATCGAGGCGCAGCACGCCAAAGGCAAGCTGACGGCGCGCGAGCGGATCGAGGTGCTGCTCGATGAGGGCAGCTTCGAGGAGTTCGACATGTTCGTGGCGCACCGGAGCCACGACTTCGGCATGGGCGAGACGCGCATCGCCGGCGACGGGGTGGTGACCGGCTGGGGCACGATCAACGGGCGGCAGGTCTACGTCTTCAGCCAGGATTTCACCGTCTTCGGCGGGTCGCTCAGCGAGACGCACGCGCAGAAGATCTGCAAGGTCATGGATATGGCGGTGCAGAACGGGGCGCCGGTCATCGGGCTGAACGATTCGGGCGGGGCGCGCATCCAGGAGGGGGTGGCGAGCCTCGCCGGCTACGCCGACGTCTTCCAGCGCAACATCATGGCGAGCGGGGTGGTCCCGCAGATCAGCGTCATCATGGGGCCCTGCGCCGGGGGCGCGGTCTATTCGCCGGCGATGACCGACTTCATCTTCATGGTGCGCGATTCGTCCTACATGTTCGTGACCGGCCCCGACGTGGTGAAGACGGTGACGAACGAGATCGTCACCGCCGAGGAGCTCGGGGGGGCGCGGACGCATACGACGAAGTCGTCGGTGGCGGACGGGGCCTACGAGAACGACCTCGTGACGCTGATCGAGGTGCGGCGGCTGATCGACTTCCTGCCGCTGTCGAATCGCGACCGGGTGCCGGTCAGGCCCTTCTTCGACGATCCGGCGCGGTCGGAGCCGAGCCTCGACACGCTGGTGCCGGCGAACGCGAACACGCCCTACGACATGAAGGAGCTGGTGCGGAAGGTCGCCGACGAGGGCGACTTCTTCGAGATCCAGCCGGACTTCGCCAAGAACATCCTGACCGGCTTCATCCGCATCGAGGGGTCGAGCGTGGGGGTGGTGGCGAACCAGCCGACCGTGCTCGCCGGGTGCCTCGACATCGACTCGGCGCGCAAGGCGGCGCGCTTCGTGCGCTTCTGCGACGCCTTCGGCATCCCGATCCTGACCTTCGTCGACGTGCCGGGCTTCCTGCCGGGGACCGGGCAGGAGTACGGCGGCATCATCAAGCACGGGGCCAAGCTCCTCTTCGCCTACGGCGAGGCGACGGTGCCGAAGGTGACGGTCATCACCCGCAAGGCCTATGGCGGGGCCTACGACGTGATGAGCTCGAAGCACCTGCGCGGCGACTTCAACTACGCCTGGCCGACGGCGGAGATCGCGGTCATGGGGGCGAAGGGGGCAGTGGAGATCCTCTACCGGGCCGAGCTGGGCGATTCGGAGAGGATCGCCGCGCGCACCCGCGACTACGAGACCCGCTTCGCCAATCCGTTCGTGGCGGCCGAGCGCGGGTTCATCGACGAGGTCATCATGCCGCATTCGACCCGCCGGCGCGTGGCGCGCGCCTTCGCGAGCCTGCGCACGAAGCGCCTCGAGAATCCCTGGAAGAAGCACGACAATATCCCGCTCTGAGCGCGTCACGCGCCGCGAAGAACCATAGCCAGACGCATGATTGTGCTTGATGGAATCTGCGAGCTCCCGAGCGTGGCGCCCCCGGTTGGACGCGGCGCGCGGCGCGCGCTACATGGTGGCGCGATCTCGAAGGGTGCGGCAGATGCTCCGGCGCAACTGGCTCAGGCTTCCCAGGCTGGTCCGCTTCATGGTGGTGCATACCGCCAACGGCATGGTGCTCGGCTGCCTCTTCCTCTTCGTGCTCATCTGGCTCGACTTCGCCGGCCTCGCCCGGCTCCTCGCGCAGGACGAGAGCGGGCTCGCGACCTTCGTCCTCTTCTTCCAGACCGCGCTCACCTTCGGCGCCGTCTCGATGGGGGTCGCGGTCATGCATCTCGGCGAGGACTGATCCTCCCGGCCGCCGGCGGAGGGCGGCCATGCTGAAGCACCGCGGCTTTCCCGGGCGGCTGCCGGGAACCGACCTGCAGTTCACCATCCGGCGGGCGGACCCGAAGGGCGCGACGCCGCTCAGGGCGCGCGAGCGCTATGCCGACCGGCGGCCGCTCGACCGTGCCGCCGACCGGGAGTTCCTCGCCGCGCTCTGGGAGCATTTCGGCGAGGCGCCCTTCGTGCGCGGCAATCTCGACGCCGGGCGGCTCGGGTGGCTGCTGAAGCGGGAGGTGGTGCCGGCGGAGGAGCCGTTCGACGCCGCGAGCTACGAGGCGATGCTCCGCATCGACGCCGAGCGGGCGCGGCAGAGCTTTCCGGAGGTCTTCGAGAATGAGTGAGGCGGCGGGCGCCATGGCACCGATCGGGCCGCTGCCGCGTTGTCGTCGGGGCGGAGACGCGTCCGCCCGGACAGAAGGAAGAAAAGCATGCACAGGCACATCATCCTCCTCGCGGCGCTCGGCGCCGGCCTGCTGCTGGCCGCCTGCGGCGAGACCCGCTCGCAGCGGGTCATCACCGGCGCGGCCGGCGGCGCGCTGGCGGGGGAAGTCATCGCCGACGAGCCGGTGGGCGGCTCGGTCGCCGGCGGCGTGCTCGGCGCCGTCCGCTAGCCGGACGGCAAGGCGGCCGCGGACCGCCGCTCCTCTCCGCGAAGCCCGCGCAGGCTCCCCTGGCCGCATTCCGGCCGGGGACGGTCACGTCTGCGCCATCCACAAGGACCTGGGACATGAACGTGCGGAACCTGGCGGCCCTCCTTCTGGCCGGGATTCTCTCGGCCTGCGGCGGAACGGAGGTGGGCGGCGGCCCCGGTCCCGATTCGCTGACCGGCGAGATGCTCGAATCCGATCCGATACTCGGGGAGGAGATCGACGACGCCACCGGCACCCAGATTCCCTGAACCCGACCCGGTAGACCCGCATGTTCAAGAAGATCCTGATCGCGAACCGGGGCGAGATCGCCTGTCGCGTCATCAAGACCGCCCGGCGGATGGGCATCGCGACCGTCGCGGTCCATTCCGACGCCGACGCCGGCGCGCTGCACGTCCGGATGGCCGACGAGGCGGTGCATATCGGCCCCTCGCCGGCCAGCCAGTCCTACATCGTGATCGAGAATATCCTCGCGGCGATCCGCCAGACGGGCGCCGAGGCGGTGCATCCGGGCTACGGCTTCCTGTCGGAGCGGGCGGATTTCGCCGATGCGCTCGACGCGGCGGGCGTGGCCTTCATCGGGCCGCCGGCCGGAGCGATCCGCGCCATGGGCGACAAGATCACCTCGAAGAAGCTGGCCGCCGAGGCCGGGGTCTCGACGGTCCCGGGCTTCATGGGGCTGATCGACGATGCCGAGCATGCGGTCGAGATCGCGCGCGGGATCGGCTATCCGGTGATGATCAAGGCCTCGGCCGGCGGCGGCGGCAAGGGGATGCGCATCGCCTGGTCGGACGTGGAGGCGCGCGAGGGCTTCGAGCGGTCGAAGTCGGAGGCGGCGAGCTCGTTCGGCGACGACCGGATCTTCATCGAGAAGTTCGTGACCCAGCCGCGGCACATCGAGATCCAGGTGCTCGGCGACAAGCACGGCAACTGCCTCTATCTCAACGAGCGGGAATGCTCGATCCAGCGGCGGAACCAGAAGGTGATCGAGGAGGCGCCCTCGCCCTTCCTCGATGCGGTCACGCGCCGGGCGATGGGCGAGCAGGCGGTCGCGCTGGCCAAGGCGGTCGACTATTGCTCGGCCGGCACGGTCGAGTTCATCGTCGACGGGAGCCGGAACTTCTATTTCCTTGAGATGAATACCAGATTGCAGGTCGAGCATCCGGTGACCGAGCTGATCACCGGGCTCGATCTGGTGGAGCAGATGATCCGCGTGGCGGCGGGCGAGAAGCTCGCCTTCGGCCAGGCGGAGGTGAAGCTCGACGGCTGGGCGATGGAGAGCCGGCTCTATGCCGAGGACCCCTACCGCAACTTCCTGCCCTCGATCGGGCGGCTCAGCCGCTACCGCCCGCCGGAGGAGCGGCGGACGGCGCAGGTGGCGGTCAGGAACGACACCGGCGTCTTCGAGGGCGGCGAGATCTCGATGTACTACGACCCGATGGTCGCCAAGCTCTGCACCTGGGCGCCGGACCGGGCCGGGGCGATCGCGGCGATGCGGACGGCGCTCGATTCGTTCGAGGTCGAGGGGATCGGACACAACCTGCCCTTCCTCTCCGCCGTGATGGACCATCCGCGCTTCGTCGAGGGCGCGATCACCACCGCCTTCATCGCCGAGGAATATCCCGAGGGCTTCCAGGGCGTGGAGCTGCCCGAGCCGATGCTGCGGCGGGTGGCCGCGGCGGCGGCGGCGATGTACCGGGTCGGCGAGATCCGCCGCTCGCGGGTGTCGGGGCGGATGGACAACCACGAGCGCAAGGTGCGCGCGGACTGGGTGGTGACGCTGCAGGGGCTGTCGCTGCCGATAAGGATCGAGGCCGACCGGGCGGGCTCGACGGTGGTCTTCGAGGACGGGGCGCGGATGCGCGTCGTCTCGGACTGGACGCCGGGGCAGAGCCTGGCGCGGCTCGAGGTGGACGGCGAGCTGCTGGTGCTCAAGGTCAACCTGATCGCCGGCGGCTACCGGGTGCGGGTGCGCGGGGCGGACCTGCCGGTCATGGTGCTCTCGCCGCGGATGGCCGATCTCGCCCGGCTGATGCCGGAGAAGCTGCCGCCCGACACCTCGAAGCTGCTGCTCTGCCCGATGCCGGGGCTGGTGGTCAGGATCGACGTCGCCGAGGGCGAGGAGGTGTTCGACGGGCAGGCGCTCGCCATGGTCGAGGCGATGAAGATGGAGAACGTGCTGCGCGCCGAGCGTCGGGCGAGGGTCGCGCGGATCCGGGTGGTGCCGGGGGCGAGCCTCGCCGTCGACGACGTGATCCTGGAATTCGAGTGATGCGCGGCTCAGCGGTTGCGGCGGCTCCAGGGTTCGCCGCTGAAGGGGTCGATGCGGATGCTGGCGCGGCGGTTGTTCGTGTTGATGAACTCGATGTCCCAGTAGCCGTCGTCGTCCCATTCGAGCTCGGTGAAGACGCGGACCGGCTGGCTCTTCTCGACGCCGGCGACGATCTGGCTGAGCGGCAGCCCGTTGGCGGGCGGCAGGTTCTGGCCGAAGGCCGGCGCCGCGAGAAGAAGGGCGGGGGCGAGGGCGAGCAGGCGCATGGGATCTCCTTGCAGGGGCTTGTGGGACGGGTCAGTCCGCGCGAGGCTAGCGCGTGGCGGGCCGCGGCACCAGCCTCGTTCAGGGCCGCTGCGAGCCGGTCTCCTGCCGTCGGGAGGGGGTGCGGTCGATGAAGTTGGCGAGCTCGCGCACCGAGGTGGGCAGCGGACGGCGGTGGGCGACGGTGCCGTCGACGTCGATGAGGACGAGCCCGAAGCCCTGCGGGCGGAGCTGCCGGCGCAGCGGGCCGTTCGCCGCCGGGTCGGTGTCGGTGAGGACGACGACGCGGCGCTTCTCGAGCTCCTCGGGGAGGGCTTCGAGCATCGCCATCTGCTGCACGAACTTCGGATCCTCGGGGTCGTCGGCGAAGACGACCACCGGACGGCTCCCCTTGAGCTCGGCGAGCGTCGGCTGCGGGGCGTCCTGCGCCACCGCCGCGAGCGGCAGCGTGACGGCGAGGATCAGGCCGGCGAGGATTGGGCGCATCGTCATTCTCTCCCTGACGGCATCTAGCCAACAAGCGCCGGGGAGCGCGAGAGATTTCTGGAGGGAAAGCCATGAGCGCAGACCTTGATGCCTGGGCCGCGCTGGCGGCGAAGGAGCTGAAGGGCAGGCCGGCCGAGAGCCTGACCTGGGAGACGCCCGAGGCGATCGCGGTGAAGCCGCTCTATACCGAGGCGGATCTCGCGGGGCTCGGGCATCTCGGCGGCCTGCCTGGGCTGCCGCCCTATACACGCGGGCCGCGGGCAACGATGTACGCCGGGCGGCCGTGGACGATCCGGCAGTATGCCGGCTTCTCGACGGCGGAGGAGAGCAACGCCTTCTACCGCAAGGCGCTGGCGGCCGGGCAGCAGGGGGTGAGCGTCGCCTTCGACCTCGCGACGCACCGCGGCTACGACAGCGACCATCCGCGGGTGGTGGGCGACGTCGGCAAGGCCGGGGTGGCGATCGATTCGGTCGAGGACATGAAGGCCCTCTTCGACGGCATCCCGCTCGAGAAGGTCTCGGTGTCGATGACGATGAACGGGGCGGTGATCCCGATCCTCGCCAACTTCATCGTCGCCGGCGAGGAGCAGGGGGTCGAGCGGCGGCTGCTGTCGGGGACGATCCAGAACGACATCCTGAAGGAGTTCATGGTGCGGAACACCTACGTGTATCCGCCCGAGCCCTCGATGCGGATCGTCGCGGACATCATCGGCTATACCGCGGCCGAGATGCCGAAGTTCAACTCGATCTCGATCTCCGGCTACCACATGCAGGAGGCCGGCGCGAACCTGGTGCAGGAGCTCGGCTTCACGCTGGCGGACGGGAAGGAGTACGTGAAGGCGGCGATCGCGGCCGGCATGGACGTCGACGAGTTCGCGGGACGCCTGAGCTTCTTCTTCGCGATCGGGATGAACTTCTTCATGGAAGTCGCGAAGCTGCGGGCCGCCCGCCTGCTCTGGCACCGGATCATGGAGGGGTTCGGGGCGCGGAAGCCGTCGAGCCTGATGCTCAGGACGCACTGCCAGACCAGCGGGGTCAGCCTGCAGGAGCAGGACCCCTACAACAACGTGGTCAGGACCGCCTACGAGGCGATGGCGGCGGCGCTCGGGGGCACGCAGAGCCTTCACACGAACGCGCTCGACGAAGCCATTGCGCTGCCGACGGAATTCTCCGCTCGCATCGCGCGCAACACCCAGCTCATCCTGCAGGAGGAGACCGGGATCACCCATGTGGTCGATCCGCTCGCCGGCTCCTACTATGTCGAGAAGCTGACGGCGGAGCTGGCCGATGCGGCCTGGGCGCTGATCGAGGAGGTCGAGGCGCTCGGCGGCATGACCAAGGCGGTGATCTCGGGGATGCCGAAGCTCCGCATCGAGGAATCGGCGGCGCGGCGGCAGGCGGCGGTCGACCGCGGCGACGAGGTGATCGTCGGGGTCAACAAGTATCGTCTGGCCGAGCAGGAGCCGATCGACATCCTCGACGTCGACAACGTCAAGGTGCGCGAGGCGCAGGTGGCGCGGCTCGAGCGGATCCGCGCGACGCGCGACCAGGCGGCCTGGGCGAAGGCGATGGCCGAGCTCGAGCGCGCGGCGCGCGAGGGCGGCAACCTGCTCGCCGCGGCGGTCGAGGCGGCGCGGGCGCGGGCCAGCGTGGGGGAGATCTCGGATGCGATGGAGAAGGTGTTCGGCCGGCACCGGGCCGAGGTGAAGATGCTCGCCGGGGTCTACGGCGCGGCCTACGAGGGCGACGAGGCCTTCGCGGCGATCCAGAAGGACGTCGAGGCCTTCGCCGAGGAGGAGGGGCGGCGGCCGCGCCTGCTGGTGGTGAAGATGGGCCAGGACGGGCACGACCGCGGCGCCAAGGTCATCGCCACCGCCTTCGCCGACATCGGCTTCGACGTGGACGTGGGGCCGCTCTTCCAGACGCCGGAGGAGGCGGCGCAGGATGCGATCGACAACGACGTGCACGTCGTCGGCATCTCGAGCCAGGCGGCGGGGCACAAGACGCTGGCGCCGAAGCTGATCGAGGCGCTGCGGGCGCAGGGGGCCGGCGACATCCTCGTCATCTGCGGCGGCGTCATCCCGCAGCAGGACTACGACTTCCTCAGGCAGGCCGGGGTCGCGGCGATCTTCGGGCCGGGGACGAACATCCCGGCGGCGGCGCGCGAGATCCTCGCCCTCGTCCGCGCGCGCCGCGCGGAGACCGCCTCGTGAGCCGGGCGCCGGGGCGGTCTTCGTCCCGTGCCTGAAGGTCCTTCAGGCATTTGGCCGGATGCGCGAGCCGCCGGGGCGGGCGAGAATGTCGTGGCCCGAAACGAAGCGGGCCTTGAGACCGTCGCCACGGAGCCGGCAGGCCGCCGTGGCGATGAACGATGCCGGTTGCCGCCCGACGGCCCCGGCCGATCCTGAAGCATGTCGGCCGCAGGCCGCGGGGGAGAGCGCGAGATGACGGACAGCACCAGCGAGAATGCCCGGCAGGCGGCACTGGACTATCACGAGTTCCCGAAACCCGGGAAGCTGGAGATCCGGGCGACCAAGCCGATGGCGAACCAGCGGGATCTCTCCCGCGCCTATTCCCCGGGCGTCGCCGAGGCCTGCCTCGAGATCAAGGCCGACCCGCAGGTCGCGGCGCGCTACACCGCCAAGGGCAACCTCGTCGCGGTCGTCTCCAACGGCTCGGCGGTGCTCGGGCTCGGCAACATCGGGGCGCTCGCCGGCAAGCCGGTGATGGAGGGCAAGGCGGTCCTCTTCAAGAAGTTCGCCAACATCGACTGCTTCGACATCGAGGTGGACGAGAAGGACCCGGTGAAGCTCGCCGAGATCGTGGCGAGCCTCGAGCCGACCTTCGGCGCGATCAACCTCGAGGACATCAAGGCGCCGGAGTGCTTCACCGTCGAGCGGCTCTGCCGCGAGAAGATGAAGATCCCGGTGTTCCACGACGACCAGCACGGCACGGCGATCGTGGTGGGCGCGGCGGCGATCAACGCGCTGCGCGTGGCGAAGAAGCGGATCGAGGAGATCAAGATCGTCTCCACCGGCGGCGGCGCCGCCGGCATCGCCTGCCTCAACATGCTGATGAAGCTCGGGGCGCGGCGCGAGAACATCTTCCTCTGCGACCGCCAGGGCGTGATCTACCAGGGCCGCGGCGACGACATGGGGCCGGAGAAGGCGGCCTTCGCGCAGAAGACCGAGGCGCGGACCGTGGCCGACGTCATCCCCGGCGCCGATCTCTTCCTCGGCCTTTCCGGCCCGGGGGTGCTGACCGGCGAGATGGTCAAGCAGATGGCCGAGGATCCGATCGTGCTCGCGCTCGCCAATCCCGATCCGGAGATCCAGCCCGAGGAGGCGCGCGCCGCCGACCCGAACGTGATCATCGCCACCGGCCGGTCGGACTATCCGAACCAGGTCAACAACGTCCTCTGCTTCCCCTTCATCTTCCGCGGCGCGCTCGACGTCGGCGCGACCGAGATCAACGATGCGATGCAGATCGCCTGCGTCGAGGGGATCGCGGCGCTCGCCCGCGCCTCCTCCTCGGCCGAGGCGGCGGCGGCCTACCAGGGCGAGCGGCTCAGCTTCGGGCGCGACTACCTCATCCCCAAGGCCTTCGACCCGCGGCTCCTCGCCATCGTCGCGAGCGCGGTCGCCGAGGCGGCGATGAAGAGCGGCGTGGCGACGCGGCCGCTGGCGGACCTCGATGCCTACCGGGCCGAGCTCAACCGCTCGGTCTATCGCTCGGCCTTCATCATGCGGCGGGTCTTCGAGGCGTCGCGGAACGTCGGCCGGCGCATCGTCTTTGCCGAGGGCGAGGACGAGCGGGTGCTGCACGCGGCTTACGCGCTCAACGAGGAAGGGGTCGGGCGGCCGATCCTCGTCGGCCGGCCCGAGGTGATCGAGGCGCGCTGCGAGCGCAACGCCATCCCGCTGCAGGCCGGGCGCGACTACGAGCTCGTCAATCCCGAGGACGACCCGCGCTACCGCGAGTACTGGGGCACCTACCATTCGATCATGCAGCGGCAGGGCGTGACGCCGGACCTCGCGCGGGCGGTGATGCGCACCAACACCACCGCGATCGCGGCGGTGATGGTGCACCGCGGCGACGCCGACAGCCTGATCTGCGGCACCTTCGGCCAGTATCTCTGGCACCTGAAGTACATCCGCGAGGTGCTGGCCGGCGGCCCGAACCGGCTGCATCCGATCGGGGCGCTGTCGCTGATGATCCACGAGAAGGGGGTCATCTTCGTCGCCGACACCCAGGTGCATTCCGAGCCGACGCCGGAGGAGATCGCCGACACGGCGATCGCCGCGGCGCGCCACGTCCGCCGCTTTGGGCTGGTGCCGAAGATCGCGATCTGCTCGCACTCGCAGTTTGGCAACCTCGACACCAGCTCCGGCCGGCGCACCCGCGCGGCGCTCGCGATCCTCGACGAGCAGAAGCTCGACTTCGAGTACGAGGGCGAGATGCATTCCGACGCCGCGCTCGATCCGGTCCTGCGCGCGCGCATCTTCCCCAACTCGCGCATGGAGGGGGTGGCGAACGTGCTCGTCTTCGCCAACACCGACGCGGCGAGCGGGGTGCGCAACATCATCAAGGTGGTGGGCGGCGGGCTCGAGGTCGGGCCGATCCTGATGGGGATGGGCAACACCGGCCACATCGTCACCCCCTCGATCACCGCGCGCGGCCTGCTCAACATTGCCGCATTGGCAGGGGCACCGGTAAAGAGCTACGGCTAGGACGCATCGCTGCACGGGGGAACTGCCATGGGCTACCGCGAGGTCTACGACGGCTGGAAGACCGATCCCGAGGGCTTCTGGATGCGGGCGGCGGAGGCGATAGACTGGATCGAGGCGCCGACGCGCGCGCTCGATCCGAGCCGGGCGCCCTTCTATGGCTGGTTCCCCGACGCGGTCTGCAACACCTGCCAGAACGCCGTCGACCGGCACGTCGAGGCCGGCCACGGCGACCGGACGGCGATCATCCACGATTCGCCCGTCACCGGGCGGGTCTCGCGGATCAGCTACGCCGAGCTGCGCGACCGGGTGGCGCGGCTCGGCGGCGCGCTGGCGGCCCGCGGCATCGGCCAGGGCGACCGGGTGGTCATCTACATGCCGATGGTGCCCGAGGCGCTGGTGGCGATGCTCGCCTGCGCGCGGATCGGGGCGATCCATTCGGTGGTCTTCGGCGGCTTCGCCGCGCACGAGCTCGCCGTGCGCATCGACGACGCGCAGCCGAAGGCGATCATCGCCGCCTCCTGCGGCATCGAGCCGGGGCGCGTCGTCCACTACAAGCCGCTCGTCGACGCCGCGATCGCGCAGGCGAAGCACAAGCCCGAGTTCTGCATCATCTTCCAGCGCGAGCAGGAGCGGGCGAGCCTGGTGCCCGGGCGCGACGTCGACTGGAACGAGGCGCAGGAGGGGGTGGCACCGGTCGGCTGCACGCCGGTCGGCGGCATGGATCCGCTCTACATCCTCTATACCTCCGGCACCACCGGCCAGCCGAAGGGCGTGGTCCGGGCCAATGCCGGGCACATGGTCGCGCTCGCCTGGTCGATGAAGAACATCTACGCCGCGGGGGCGGGCGACGTCTTCTGGGCCGCCTCCGACGTCGGCTGGGTGGTCGGGCATTCCTACATCTGCTATGCGCCGCTCCTCGTCGGGGCGACGACCGTCGTCTTCGAGGGCAAGCCGGTCGGCACGCCGGACGCCGGCACCTTCTGGCGGGTGATCGCCGAGCATGGCGTGAAGTGCCTCTTCACCGCGCCGACCGCCTTGCGCGCGATCAAGCGCGACGATCCGGCCGGGGCGCTGGTCAGGGACTACGACCTCTCCAGCCTGAAGTATCTGTTCCTCGCCGGCGAGCGGGCCGATCCCGACACCATCGAGTGGGCGCGGCGGCTGCTCGACGTGCCGGTGATCGACAACTGGTGGCAGACCGAGACCGGCTGGCCGATCGTCGCCAATCCGGTCGGGATCGAGCTCCTGCCGGTGAAGCTCGGCTCGCCGACGGTGCCGATGCCGGGCTACGACGTGCAGATCCTGTCGGAGGGGGGGACGCCGCTCGCGGCGGGCGAGCTCGGCGCGGTGGCGATCCGCCTGCCGCTGCCGCCGGGGACGCTCTCGACCCTCTGGGGCGCCGACGAGCGGTTCGAGCGGTCCTATCTCACCACCTTCCCCGGCTACTACGAGACCGGCGACGCCGGCGTGCTCGACGAGGACGGCTATCTCTCGATCATGGCGCGCACCGACGACGTCATCAACGTCGCGGGCCATCGCCTCTCCACGGGCGCGATGGAGGAGGTGCTGGCCGCGCATCCGGACGTGGCGGAATGCGCGGTGATCGGGGTCGCCGACGACCTCAAGGGGCAGCTCCCGCTCGGGCTTCTCTGCCTCAACAAGGGCTCGGAGCGCGATCCCGACACGGTCGTCGCGGAATGCGTGCGCCTGGTGCGCGACCAGATCGGGCCGGTGGCCGCCTTCCGCCTCGCGGTGGTGGTCGACCGGCTGCCGAAGACCCGCTCCGGCAAGATCCTGCGCGGCACCATGAGCCGCATGGCCGACGGGCTCGAGTGGAAGGCGCCGGCGACGATCGACGATCCGGTGATCCTCGACGAGATCGCCAACCGCTTCGCCACCGTCGGTCTGCCGCGCCAGGAGGGCTGAGGGGCGGAATTCGCGTTTCGCGAGGCGCCGTTTACGCTTCTTCCCGAATTGCGACAGCCGTGCCTCGCAATTCGGGAAGAACATCCCACGCGTGCAATATTAGTGCGCGATTCAACTTGGCATGGTAGTTGCTTAAGTTAATCTAGGGTCGAGGCGAGGGGCAACCGGACGGTCAAGGAGGCTTTTCCCTGTGATACCCTGGTTCGGCGCGGCCCTTTCCGCGCTTCTGCGTACACTCCTCGTCGCATGCCTTTCCCTCTTGCCCGTCGGCGTGTCGGCGGCCGAATCGGTGCTCCGCCTGGTCGGTGGCGACGGCCGGGCGCTCGATCTCTCGCTGCAAGAGCTCCAGGCCATGCCCCAGACCACCGTCGCCACCGAGAACGAGTTCAGCGACGGCGTGGTCAGCTACCGCGGCCCGCTGGTGCGGGACGTCCTCGGCCTCGCCGGCATGGAGCGGCTGGCCGAGGTGCGCTTCGTCGCGGCGAACGACTATTTCGTCGACATCCCCACCCGCGACTTCAGCGACTATGACGCCATCCTCGCCATGACCGCCGACGGCGAGCGGCTGTCGCGCCGCGAGAAGGGGCCGCTCTGGCTCATGTATCCGATCTCCGATCACGCCGAGCTGCGCAGCCGGGTCTACCTCCGCCGGCTGATCTGGCAGGTGGTCCGGATCGAATCGCGATGACCCTCGGCCGACCGATCCCGCGCTATCTCGGCGTCGTCGTCCTGCTGGCGATGGCCGGGTTCGCATCGGTCGGCTTCTTCTCGATCCGCCGCGACGTCGAGAACCTGCGCATCATCAGCCAGGACAACACCCAGTGGTCGGCGACCCAGATGGAGCTCGAGCTGCTGCGCTTCCGGCTGAGCCTCGCCGACCTCGCCCCCCGGCCGATGCCGGAGACGATCGCGGCGATGCAGGAGCGTTTCGACATCCTGTGGAGCCGCGTCTTCATGATGGGGCACGGCCGGCTCGGCGAGAGCCTGCTGCGCTACGACGGCGAGGACGGACCGGTCGCCGGCCTTGCCGCCTACCTGCAGGAGCTCGACCCGATCCTCGGCGATCTCGCCCGGCCCAGCCCCGGCCTCGCCGCGCGGCTCGCCGGGATCGAGGAGCGGCTCGCCGCGTTCCAGCAGGAGCTGCGCGAATACACGCTCCGCGTCATCCGCGCCGATTCGGCCGCCGGCGACCAGGTGCGCACCCGCATCCAGACCAGCGCGCGGCTCACCGCCGTCATCAGCCTCGCCGCGGTGCTCCTGAGCGTGCTGGCGCTCTTTCTCATCCTGCGCGAGAACCGCCGCCAGCGGGAGATCGCCGAGATGAGCCGCAGGAGCGCCGAGCAGGCCGAGCTCGCCAGCCGCGCCAAGTCGCGATTTCTGAGCATGATGAGCCACGAGCTCAGGAACCCGCTCAACGGCATCCTCGGACCGCTGGCGCTGCTCGGCCAGAGCGAGCTGGCCGGCCGCCAGCAGCGGCTCGTCGTGCAGGCGCAGCAGTCGGGCCAGTCGATGGTGCAGATGCTCTCGGGCCTGCTCGACTACGGCGAGGTGCAGGACGGCCGCTTCCGCCTGAAGAGCGAGCCCTTCGGCCTCGGGGCGCTGGCCGCGGCGGTGCGCGGCGACCTGCGCGCCGAGGGCGCCGGGGGGGCCACCGTCACCGTCCTCGCCGGCGCGCCCGAGCGGGTGCACGGTGACCTCGACCGGCTGCGGCAGATCTTCGTCCACCTCGCGCTCTACATGGTGGAGAACCGCGACCCGGCCACCGCGACGCTGAGCTTCGGCCACGACGGGACGAGCCTCGCCGGCGAGATCGCCATCGCGGCGAGTGGCGAGCTCGTCGACTGGAAGCTCGACCTGCTCATGGACCTGCGCGAGGGCTCGCCCGACCAGGTGACGGCCGAGGCGCTGCGCCCGCTGATCGCCCGCGGCCTCATCGCCGCCTGCAACGGCGTCCTCAGCCTCGTGGAGACGGCCGACAGCCGGCGGATCGTCCGCGTGGCCGTTCCCTCGGCGGCCGTGCGCCTCGAGCTTCTCCGCGTGCATCTCGAGACCCGCTCGATGGCGCTCGCCGCCATCTACCAGGCGGCGCTGCGCAGCGACCGGGTGGTCTTCCTGCCGCCGGAGAGCAGCGATCCGGTCGACATCGTGCTGGTGGACAGCACCAGCGTGGGCGAGCTTCCGCTCATGGCCCGCCTCAGGGCCCGCTTCCCGAGCGCGCTCTTCGTCTCGCTCGGGCAGCCGCAGAGCCCGGAATTCTTCGACGATATCGTCGAGGTGCCGAACGACATGTCGCAGCTGCGCTCCAGCATCCTCGGACGCCTCGCCTCATAGTTGGCAAACTGCGAATGCGGTTTGCCATTTGCGCGTACCTTCTGTATCATACGCTGAAAATCACCGGCAGGTTTCAACCTTAGGTTATAAGGAGCAGGCCGGGTGGCGGGTGCATCGACCGGCGCAGTGGCAGAATGACCGTCATCGACCCTTTCCTGGACCGCAGCCAGAGCCCGGCCAGCGTGCGCCTCGAGCATCGCGAGCTCGCCATGCTGCGCCACGACATCCGCGGCGCGCTGATGGGGATCATCGGGGCGGCCGGCCAGATGGAGGCGGCCCGTCTCGGCGACGAGCTGCGCGCCCAGGTCGAGCGCGTCGGCGCGGCGAGCCGCACGCTCGCGACCCTCGTCGGCATGGTGCTCGGCGAGGAGCCCGACCCCGGCGAGCCGGCGGACGGGCCGCGCATCGACACCGACGCCTTCCTCGCGCATCTCCGCCGCCGCTATGCCGCCGAGGCGGCCGAGCGCGGGCTCGCCTTCGTCGCCGAGGCCGACCCCGGCGCGCCCGAGGCGCTGGCGACCGATCGCGTCGCCCTCGGGCGGATGATCGAAAACCTGGTCGGCAACGCGCTCAAGTTCAGCGACGCGGGCGCCATCCGCCTGACGCTCGGCCGCGATGCCGACGGCAGCGTCGTCTTCCGCGTGGCCGACGAAGGC
>NZ_CALLYO010000637.1 GCF_937858865.1 uncultured Amaricoccus sp.
GCGAGCAGGTCGAATAGGCGATGACCCGCTTGATGTCGTTCTGCACCAGGCCGACCGTCGCCGCGAAGAAGGCGGTCGAGGCGCCGATGAAGGTGACGAAGGTGAGCGTGTAGGGCGCCCATTCGAGCACCGGGGACATGCGGCAGACGAGGAAGACGCCCGCCGTCACCATGGTCGCGGCATGGATGAGGGCCGAGACCGGCGTCGGGCCCTCCATCGCGTCGGGAAGCCAGGTGTGCAGGAAGAGCTGCGCCGACTTGCCCATGGCGCCGACGAAGAGGAGGAGGGACGCGACCTCGGCCGCGTTCCACTCGCGCCAGAGGAAGGTCATCTGCGTCTCGGCCAGCGTCGGGGCGGCGGCGAAGATGGTGTCGAGGTCGATCGAATCGACCAGCATGTAGAGCGTGAAGATGCCGAGCAGGAAGGCGAAGTCGCCGACCCGGTTGACGATGAAGGCCTTCATCGCCGCCTCGCCCGCGCTCTGCTTGCGGTAGTAGAAGCCGATCAGCAGGTAGGAGGCGACGCCGACGCCCTCCCAGCCGAAGAAGAGCTGCAGCAGGTTGTCCGCCGTCACCAGCGCCAGCATGGCGAAGGTGAAGAAGGAGAGATAGGCGAAGAAGCGCGGCCGGTAGCTCTCGCCCTCGCGGAAGTTGTCGTCGTGCGCCATGTAGCCGAAGCTGTAGAGGTGCACGAGCGAGCTGACGGTCGTCACCACCACCAGCATGATCGCCGTCATCCGGTCGAGCCGGTAGCCCCATTCGGCCGCCAGCGTCCCCGAGGCGATCCAGCGGAAGAAGGCGTGGCGCTCGGCCTCCGGGTAGGAGCCGAAGAAGACGATCCAGGAGAGGAGGCACGCCAGGAAGAGCAGCGTGGTCGCCGTGACCATGCCGCCCTTCTCCGAGAGCCACTTGTAGCCGAAGCCGCAGAGGACGGCGCCGATCAGCGGCGCGAAGAGGATGATCGTGACCATCGCGGCGTCAGCCCTTCATCACGTTGATGTCCTCGACCGCGATCGTCCCGCTGTTGCGGAAGAAGCAGACGAGGATGGCGAGCCCGATCGCCGCCTCGGCGGCGGCGACCGTCAGCACGAAGAGGACGAATATCTGCCCGACCAGATCGCCGAGATAGGCCGAGAAGGCGACGAAGTTGATGTTGACCGCCAGCAGCATCAGCTCGAGCGACATCAGGATGATGATGACGTTCTTGCGGTTGATGAAGATGCCGACGATGCCCGTGACGAAGAGGATCGCCGCGACCGTCAGGTAATGCGCGAGTCCGATCATTGGCCGATCATGCCCCCTGCCCCGGCTTGATGTCGACGAGGTTCACCGCGGCCTTCGGGTCGCGGTACATCTGCTTCAGCACGTCCTGCCGCTTCACGTACTGCCGCTTCCGGAGCGTCAGCACGATCGCCCCGATCATCGCCACGAGCAGCACCAGCCCCGCGGTCTGGAACAGGAAGATGTAGCGGGTATAGAGGAGCTTGCCGATCGCCGTGGTATTGTCGACGATCTCCGGCGCCGGGGTGATCGCCTGCCGCGCCGAGAGCGCCTGCTCGCTCGTCTCCCACGCCCCGAAGACGAAGCCGAGCTGCACCAGCAGCACCACCCCGATCAGCAGCCCGATCGGCAGGAGCCGCGCCATCCCCTCGCGCAGCTCGGCGAAGTTCACGTCGAGCATCATCACCACGAAGAGGAAGAGCACCGCCACCGCGCCCACGTAGACGATGAGCATGATCATCGCCACGAACTCCGCCCCGAGCAGCACGAAGAGCCCGGCGGCCGAGAAGAAGGCGAGGATCAGCCACAGCACCGAATGCACCGGGTTGCGGGCGAAGATCACCATCGCGCCCGCGACGACGGCAATCACCGCGAAGAGATAGAAGGCAAAGGTGGCGAAGGCCATTTCGGTCCCCTTCAGCGGTACGGCGCGTCGAGCTCGAGGTTGCGCGCGATCTCCGACTCCCAGCGGTCGCCGTTCGCGAGCAGCTTCGCCTTGTCGTAGAAGAGCTCCTCCCGCGTCTCGGTCGCGAACTCGAAGTTCGGCCCCTCCACGATCGCATCGACCGGACAGGCCTCCTGGCAGAAGCCGCAGTAGATGCACTTGGTCATGTCGATGTCGTAGCGCGTCGTCCGCCGGCTCCCGTCCTCCCGCGGCTCCGCGTCGATGGTGATCGCCTGCGCCGGGCAGATCGCCTCGCAGAGCTTGCAGGCGATGCACCGCTCCTCCCCGCTCGGATAGCGGCGCAGCGCATGCTCGCCGCGGAACCGCGGGCTGAGGTGTCCCTTCTCGTGCGGATAGTTGAGCGTCGCCTTCGGCTTGAAGAAGTACTTCATGCCGACCCTGAACCCGAGCACGATGTCGGTCAGCAGGAAGTACCAGGCCGCGCGGTTGACCGGAATTCCCATGCTCAGCCTCCGATCCAGCGCTGATAGGTGCCCCAGAGCCAGCCGTACTGCGCGGCGAGCCCGATGAAGGCCACCCAGGCGAGCGACAGCGGCAGGAACACCTTCCAGCCGATCCGCATCAGCTGGTCGTAGCGGTAGCGCGGCACGATCGCCTTCATCATCGAGAACATGAAGAACCAGAAGAGCATCTTGCCGAACATCCAGAGCGCCCCGTCCGGAATGCCGGGGATCGGCGACAGCCAGCCGCCGAAGAAGAGGATCGAGATGAGCGCGCACATGAAGAAGACGCTCATCAGCTCGCCGATCATGAAGAGGAGGAACGGCGTCGAGGAATATTCCACCTGATAGCCGGCGACGAGCTCGCTCTCCGCCTCGGGCAGATCGAAGGGCGGCCGATTGGTCTCGGCGAGCGCCGAGACGAAGAAGAGCACCACCATGGGCAGGTGCGGCAGCCAGTACCAGGAGAAGAGCCCCCAGCTCCCCGCCTGCGCCTCCACGATGCGGCTGAGGTTCAGCGAGCCGGTCGAGACCAGCACCCCGATGATGATGAGCCCGAGCGACACCTCGTAGGAGATCATCTGCGCCGCCGAGCGCAGCCCGCCCAGGAACGGATACTTCGAGTTCGACGCCCAGCCGCCCATGATAATCGCATAGACGTGCATCGACGAGATGGCGAAGATGAACAGGATCCCGACGTTCATGTCGGAGATCACCCACCCCGGCGCCCAGGGGATCACCGCCCAGACGATCACCGGCAGCACGAAGGAGATCATCGGCGCCAGCATGAAGACCGTCTTGTCCGCCCCGGCGGGGATGACGATCTCCTTGACGATGTACTTCAGGAAGTCGGCGAAGCTCTGCAGCAGCCCCCAGGGCCCGACCACGTTCGGCCCGCGCCGGATCTGCACCGCCGCCCAGATCTTGCGGTCGCCGTACATGAGGAAGGCGAGGCTGACGAGGATCACCACCGTCACCGCCAGGCACTGGGCGAGGATCAGCAGGAAGAGGCCGAAGCCGTGTGAGAAGAACTCCATCGCCCCCTACTCCGCCGCCAGCGCCTCGGCCCGGCGCTCCCGCGCCAGCCGCGCGAGCTCCGCCATCACCTCGCTCGCCCGCATGACCGGGTTGGCGAGATAGTGCTCGCCGCCCGCGGACGCGATCTCGCCGCCGCTCATATCGCCGCGGGCAAGCGCCGTCCATGCGTTCTCCGGCACCTCGTCGATGCGCGCGAGATGCGGCACCGCCGCGAACATCTGCCGGCGCAGCCCGGCGAGCGAGTCGAAGGGCAGCGTCTGCCCGAGCACCGCCGAGAGCGCGCGCAGGATCGCCCAGTTCTCCCGCGCCTCGCCCGGCGGGAAGCCGGCGCGGTTCGCCATCTGCGGCCGCCCCTCGGTGTTGACGAAGATGCCGGCCTCCTCGGTCCAGGCGGCCCCCGGCAGGATCACGTCCGCCCGGTGCGCCCCCCGGTCCCCGTGGCTCCCCTGGTAGACCACGAACGGCCCGGCCGGCACGTCGACCTCGTCCGCCCCGAGGTTCAGCACCACATCCGCGCCGAACACGTCGCCAAGCCCGCCCTCGCTCACGCAGCCGAGGTCCATCGCCCCCACCCGCGCCGCCGCGGTATGCAGCACCAGCAGCTTCGCGCCGGTCAGCTCGCAGAGCGCCATCGCCTCGGCCAGCACCGCCTCTCCGTTCGCGCCGCGCAGCGCCCCCTGCCCGACGATGACGAGGCTCGGGGTCGCCCGCTCCTCCTCGCTCGGCGTTTCGCGGGCGAGATCGGAGAGCGTCCGCGTGCCCGCCCCGAGATGCGTCACCGGATAGGTCAGGTCGGCCGGCTCGCCCACCGCGGCGACCAGCGCCCCGCGCAGCCAGGCCTTGCGGATGCGCGCGTTCAGGACCGGCGCCTCGAGCCGCGGATTCGTCCCCACCAGCAGGATCCGCCGCGCCGTGTCGATGTCGGCGACCCGCGCCGTCCCGACGTAGCCCGAACGGTTCCCCGGCGGCAGCGCCGCCCCGTCGGTGCGACACTCGACCGTGCCCCCGAGCCCCTCGACCAGCGTCTTGAGCGCGAAGGCCGCCTCGGTCGGAACCAGGTCGCCGACCAGCCCCGCGACCTTCCTCCCCTTCACCGCCGCGGCCACCGCCGCGAAGGCCTCGCCCCAGCTCGCCGGCCGGAGGCGCCCGTTCTCCCGCACGTAGGGCCGGTCCAGCCGCTGCCGCCTCAGCCCGTCCCAGACGAAGCGCGACCGGTCCGCCAGCCACTCCTCGTTCACCCCGTCGTTGTTGCGCGGCAGGAAGCGCATCACCTCGCGCCCCTTCACGTCGACGCGCACGTTCGAGCCGAGCGCGTCCATGACGTCGATCGACTCGGTCTTGGTCAGCTCCCAGGGCCGGGCGGTGAAGGCATAGGGCTTCGAGGTCAGCGCCCCGACCGGGCAGAGGTCGATGACGTTGCCCTGCAGCTCGCTCGTCAGCATCGCCCCGAGGTAGGAGTAGATCTCGCTGTCCTCGCCGCGGTTGAACTGCCCCATCTCCGGCACGCCGGCGACCTCGGTGATGAAGCGCACGCAGCGGGTGCAGACGATGCAGCGCGTCATGCAGGTGCCGACGAGCGGCCCGAGATCCGGGTCGACCTTCGACCGCTTCGGCTCGCGGAAGCGCGAGAAGTCGACCCCGTAAGCCATCGCCTGGTCCTGCAGGTCGCACTCGCCGCCCTGGTCGCAGATCGGGCAGTCGAGCGGGTGGTTGATGAGCAGGAACTCCATCACCCCCTCGCGCGCCTTCTTCACCATCGGCGAGGTGGTCTTGATCTGCGGCGGCTGCCCCTCCGGCCCCGGCCTGAGATCCTTCACCTGCATCGCGCAGGACGCCGCCGGCTTCGGCGGCCCGCCCACCACCTCCACAAGGCACATCCGGCAGTTGCCGGCAATGCTGAGCCGCTCGTGATAGCAGAAGCGCGGAATCTCCACCCCGGCCTGCTCGCAAGCCTGGAGCAGGGTCATCCGCGGATCGACCTCGACCTCGATCCCGTCGACGATGAGCTTCCTGAGGTCGGTCA
>NZ_CALLYO010000638.1 GCF_937858865.1 uncultured Amaricoccus sp.
CACGTTTATCAGCTGGGGCAGCTCGTCCAGGCTCGACTTGCGCAGCATCCGCCCGACGAAGGTGACGCGGGGATCGTTGCGCAGCTTCTGCGTCTCGTTCCACTCGCGCGCGGCTTCGGGGTTCTCGGCCAGATGGCGCTGCAGCACCCGCTCGGAGTCGCGGACCATCGAGCGGAACTTGTGACAGAGGAAGGGCGTTCGCTGGAAGCCGACGCGCGGGTGCGCGAAGAGCACCGGCCGCCCCATCGTCAGCAGGATCAGCAGGGTGATCATCAGCACGATCGGCAGGAAGAGGATCAGCGAGGCCGCGGCAACCACGAGATCGACGCCGCGCTTCAGCGGACCGCCGAGGGGCCGCCGCTGCGAGGCGACGCCGGCGCCGCCGCCGCCGGGCGCATCGCCGCGTACCGCCGAGAGCAGGTCGTTGCGGCCGCGCGCCATGCCCTGCGAGGGCACCTCGGCCAGCAAGGGAGGCATCTCGGCCATGACCCGCTCTGACATTTCCTCTCGCCTCCAAGCGCCCCGAGGCTCGTCGGGCGGGCGGAAACCACGCGGACCCCCCGGGGCTGCGTCCATCCTCGCGGGGAGAGAGGAGGGAACAAGGGTCGCAAAAGGTGTAGGCCGATCATCGGATTGGATGGCCACCCACCCGGTTCGCCATCGATCTCCGGTGCTGGCCGCCGCCGGGCACCTTGGTCAGCACCACGCCGAGCAGCGGGGTGCCGATGACATCCGCCATCCGCACAGCCTCGGCGACCACATCGATCGGCGTCGAGCCCCACTCGGCGAGCAGGATGAGGAAGTCGAGCGTCGGCAGGGCCGGCAGCACGTCGATCGCCTGCTCGATCGGCGGAAGGTCGACGATCACCACCTCGTAGCCCGGCTGGAAGTCCCGCCACGAGCCGGGCAGGGCCGAGGCGCGCGCCCATTCGCCCGGATTCTGGCCGAAGCGGGCCGGGATCAGGTCGAACCAGTGCTCGCCCTGCACCGGCCAGCCGGCGCCGGGATCGGGCCGGACCGGCCCGGCCAGGGCTTCGGCCTCCGACGGCAGGCCGAGCGACGTGCTGAGGGTCGAGCGCAACGGGTCACCGTCGACGACCAGGGTGCGGTAGCCCGCGCCGACGCAGGCGAGGCCGAGGTTGCTGGCGATCACGCTCTTGCCCTCGCCGCGCAGCGCCGACGTGATGCCGACGGCGATGCTGCCGTCGGCCTTCGCGTTGATCCGGATCGCCGTCTTGAGGCGGCCGACCGCATCCGCGAACGGCGAGCGCGGATTGATGCAGACATTGGTCAGGCCGCGCTGCTCGTTGGGCCAGAAGCGGATCCGCGGCACCTCCACCAGGCAGTCGGTGCCGACGTCGGAGCGAATCTGCCGGCCGGCACGGATCGAGCTGTCGAGGCTCTGCCGGGCGACGGCGATCCCGATGCCGAGAAGCATCCCCGCCAGCGCGCCGAAGACCAGCGTGATCTTCGTCCGCGGCGAGGCCTTGTGGAACGGCGGCGACGCCGGGGTGATCACACGGACCAACGAGTACGGATAGGACTTGTGCTGCATGGACGAGGTGAATGCCTCGAGCACGCTTCCGTAGAGCTTGCGGTAGGTGTCGGCGGTCGCCTCGAGCTCCTCGAGGGTCGGGGCCTCGAATTCGTCGCTGTCGGTCTCGCCGGTGATCGCCGCCCGGCCGCTCGGGGTCGCGTCGGGGATGCGGTAGTCGTGGCGCGCGCGGAACGCCTGCGCCGCCTGAGTGGCGGCGTTCAGCTTGCGCCGGAGCTCGTTCAGCCGCGCCTCGAGCCACTCGTTGCCCTGCTCCATCGCGGCGATCTTCGACAGGAGTTGCTCGCGGACATACGCATCGGCGGTGGCGTTGGCGATTCGCGCCGCCTTCTCGGGGTCGCGGGAATTGAAGGAGATCTCGATCACGTAGGAGACGCTGACGCGGTTCACGCCGAGCTTGCTCTGGAAGATCGCGAGCGTCACCCGCCGCGCATTGGCCTGCGCGGCCGCATGGGGGTCACCCTCGGCGTCTGCGACAGCCGCCGTCGCCGCGTCGGCCGCAGCCGCCGGAGCCGGAGCCTCGCCTTCGGCCGCCGCCTTTTCGTCGGCGGTGCGCGCGTGCATGCTTGCGCGCCACTCCTCGACCGTCTCGACCTCGAAGAGGCCGGTGGCGAGCGCGAGATCGGCGGCCGTGTTGACCAACATTCCCAGCCGGGAGGGCTTCTTGTCCTGGAACTCCGGATCGTCGATCAGGCCGAGCTCGTCGATCACCATCGTAGCGATCATCTCCGATCGCAGCACGGTCATCTGGCTCTCCACCTCGGCGGTGTCGAGCGAGGTCTCGACCTCGCTGCCCTTCGTGTCGAGCAGCGCCGGTGCCTTCAGATCGATCAGGATCTGGGTGTAGGCGGTGAAGGTCGGCTGTTGCGACGCGACGTGCAGCCCGGCGAAGACGATGCCGAGGCCCGTGCAGGCGGCAATCGCCAGGAGGTGGCGGCGCGCGAAGGCCATCAGCTCGGCGCGGCTGATGCCGCCATCGTCGGCCACGGCCGGCGCGCGCGCCGGCCGCAGGTCCGGCCTCACGACGTTGGGGTTACGCTCCAGCATGGCTCAGCCTCTGACACACCGCCGACGGCGGATGCACCCGGCGACCGGCAGTCCGATCGCCAAGGGACCAGCGGAGCGACGAGGCGTCGTCCGGGGCGTATCTGGTTGCGACCTTGGCGCCCCTTCGCGATACCTCCGACCTCCGACGAGAGCCGCCGGACCCGGGCTTTGCCGCGAACGCGTCAAACCTGCCCGGCCTTCGGACGGCTGACGCTGCCTTCAGCCAGTACATGCGACATCATAGGGAATCCCTCGTTACTCTTTAACCGCCCGACCAACCGCGTGACGGTACGAGCATAGTCGGGAGGCGTGCAGTCACCACTACGTCTTTCAGGCAATGCTGCACCTGTGACGCGACCAGACGCGACAAACAGAACGGGCGATGGCGGCGCTTTGTAGGGGACTGGTTCGCAGCACCCCGTCACACTCTCCGCCCCCCGACCGCCTGACCCCGTCTCGCGAGACCTGGTTCATGCGCGGCTCGGTCCCTCGAATCATCGAGGCGCGCGCGGATGTCCGGCCCCTCCTCGATCACGAGACCGAGCAGCCGCAGGAACCTGAGCTGCCAGTCCCCGACGAAGTAGAGACGGCGAAAGAGCTGCTCCTCCCGGTCCCGCATATGGTGCTTCCTGAACAGCGCCATTTGCCACTCGCGCTTCCGTCCCATTTCCTTGGTGTCATCGCACGCGAGCCGCCGCTGCCATTTCTCGCACCACTGCTCCAGGCTGATCGCGTCGTAGTGCGCCAGCAGCAGCCGTTCGCCGGCCGGCAGCGTCGACGCGTTGACCTCCGTCATCGGCACATCGTGCCGCCGCGAGTCGTGCAGCCCGACGCTCACGCCGTCGAGGCCGGCGCGAACCGCATGCTTGCCGCGCGAGTGGCCGAGCAGGCCGCGGATGAAGAGGTGCCCGACTCCCGGATACAGGAGATGCGGCAGAACGACGGACATGGCGCGCGAGCACGGACGCCGAAAGTACGCCGCTCCATACTCCACTCGCCCCGTCGCCGCCTGGCTGTAGACCGCTTCCGCCGATTCGAAGCGGATGCTGTCCACCTCCCGGCCCGCCCGCGTGAGGACCTCCGCCATCGACGGCTTCCCGAAGACAAACTCGTCTATGTCGACAAAGACCACCCAGTCCGAGGAGGCCGTGGCATACGCATGGTGGTAGACCGCCCGCTGCCGGTCCTCCACGACGGCAGGCCGCTGCCCCGCCACCCCGCGCCAGAAGGCGCGGTCGCACCCGATGACCACCGCCGGGTCGCAGCCCCGCACGAGATCGACCGCACCGTCGTAGAAGACCCGCACCCGGTCAGCCCCGAGCCGCTCGTAGTAGTCCTGAAAGATCTCGACATGATGGCGCGGACCAGTCGCCATCGCCACAATCTCGAAACCATCCATGAGCAACCCGCAAGTGAGACCACCGGACGCAGCGATGTAGCAGGAGGATGCACTCGTCTGTCGATCTGACCAATTGATCAACCCGCACCCCCGCACCCTCCAAAAGCAGGATGGATGTCTGCGCCATCACCTTGGCTGACCCTGCATCCCCCCTCGCTTCACATCCACGTTCCGCGGCGCATGCAGCCACCGATGGGCAGGTCAGCAAGCTCTGGCCATCCGTGTCGCCATCGTCGGCAGGGACGAGCGCGCAGGGGCGCAGGGCCGGTCGTGGCACCGCGGGGCGGGGCGTCGCGGCGCCGCGAGGGCGCCAGGGCGAACTCCCAATTCGGCTCCGGCCTACCAATAGTGTATGTGTAGTGCGCCAGCCTGATTTTCGTATATTGCCCCGGGTGTTCCCAGCGCTGGAAGGGCAGGGCCGAGGCAATGAGCTACCCCGCGACCGATGGTTATGGGAGGTGTCCGCGCTCGCCCGAACCGAGCCGAAGCGTGGGAGAAGCCGGATTCTCGCGCTGCTCGCGGCTGGCGCGCCTGATCCGCCACTCCGGCAGGGGCCTGGGGTCGCGGCGCGGCCGGTGCGGCAGCAACCTGGGCAGCGGCCGGTGATCCTCAGTACGCTGACGCTCCTTGCTGCGGTCGACATGTTCGACGTCTGCGTCATCGGCGCGGGCCCCGTGGGCCTCGCCCTCGGGCTGTCGCTGGCGCGGAACTTCCGTCGCGTGCTGCTGCTCGAGTCCGGTGGTGAAGAGCCTGATTTCTCGGCCTCGGAGCTTTTCGAGACCGAACTGGCCGATCCGCGCAGCCATGCGCGGCCGAGCGATTTCAGTCGGCGCGGACTCGGCGGCACCTCGCGCGTTTGGGGGGCGGGCTGCACGCCCTACGATCCGATCGACTTCCGGTCGCGGCCCTACGTGCCGCTGTCCGGGGCGCCGGTGTCGATCGCCGATGTTGCGAGGTACCACGCGCAGGCCTGCGACTATTTCGGCTGCGGTGGACCTGAATTCGACCTGGGCGAAGATCCGCCCGGAAGCCGGCTTCACCGCGGCGGCGTCATCAGATTTGCCGCCCAGCCGGACATGGGGAAGCGGCACCGAGCCGAGCTCGAGGCGTCGCCCTACCTGTGGACCTGTCTCGGAAGCACTGCCACCCGGCTGCACCTCGACGCCGGGAGCGGCGAGATCACCGCTGTCGAAGTGCGATCCGGCGACCAAACGACTGTCGTTCGCGCGCCTGCGTTCGTACTGGCCTGCGGCGGCATCGAGGCGGCACGGCTCTTGCTGCGCGTCCAAACCGAGCATCCGGCCTTTCTCGGCGGCCCGGCCGGGCCGCTGGGGCGATACTACATGGGGCATGTTGCCGGACATCTTGCCCGGGTGCATTTCGACGAGCGCACGATGGGACGGGACTTCTCCTTCCTTCGCTCCGAGGCCGGCACCTACTTTCGCCGCCGGATCACCTTCGCGCC
>NZ_CALLYO010000639.1 GCF_937858865.1 uncultured Amaricoccus sp.
CCGGCCGCGCTCGACGAGGATGGCCGCCGCCACCGCCCCGACCGCCTTGGTCATCGAGTAGAGCTGGTAGACGGTGTCGGGCCCGGCCGGGACGCCGGGCGCGGCCTCGCCGGCGGCGCCCTGCCAGAGCGGGCCCTCCGGCCCGCCGACGAGGCCGACGGCGAAGGGCAGGTCGCCGCGCGCCACCGCGGCATCGAGGACGGACTGCGGGTCGGGCAAGGCGGGATCCCCCTGTTTCGGACGCGAGCTTCGGGGAATTCGCCGCGCGCGGCAAGGTGCTGGACGGGAAAAGCGCCGGGCTGTATCACAACATCTATGGCTGACGAGACCGACGACCGCGAGATGGGTGCGGTGACCTTCGAGCCGCTCGCCCAGGCGCTGGGCGAGCGCTATCTGACCTATGCGCTGTCCACGATCATGCACCGGGCGCTGCCCGATGCGCGCGACGGGCTGAAGCCGGTGCACCGGCGCATCCTCTATGCGATGCGGGGGCTCAGGCTCGATCCGAACGGCGCCTTCCGCAAGTGCGCGAAGATCGTCGGCGAGGTGATGGGCAACTATCATCCGCACGGCGACGCCTCGATCTACGAGGCGCTGGCGCGGCTGGCGCAGGACTTCAACGTCCGCTATCCGCTGGTCGACGGGCAGGGGAACTTCGGCAACGTCGACGGGGACAATCCGGCGGCGCAGCGCTACACCGAGGCGCGGCTGACCGCGGCGGCGGCGGCGCTGCTCGAGGGGCTGGCCGAGGACGCGGTCGACTTCCGCGACAATTACGACGGGTCGGAGCAGGAGCCGGTGGTGCTGCCGGCGGCCTTCCCGAACCTGCTCGCCAACGGGTCGTCGGGGATCGCGGTCGGGATGGCGACCAACATCCCGCCGCACAATATCGACGAGCTGATCGGGGCCTGCCTGCATCTGATCCGGACGCCGAACGCGCGCGACGACACGCTGCTCGACTTCGTGCAGGGGCCGGACTTCCCGACCGGCGGGGTCATCATCGAGCCGAGGGCGGCGATCAAGGAGGCCTATCGCACCGGGCGGGGCAGCTTCCGGGTCAGGGCGCGCTGGGCGGTGGAGGACCTGGGGCGGGGGACCTGGCAGGTCGTCGTCACCGAGATCCCCTACCAGGTGCAGAAGGGCAAGCTGATCGAGCGGCTGGCCGAGCTCATCAACGCGAAGAAGGTGCCGATCCTCGCCGACGTGCGCGACGAGAGCGCCGAGGACATCCGCATCGTGCTCGAGCCGCGGGCGCGGACGGTGGATCCGGTGATGCTGATGGAGATGCTGTTCCGGGCGAGCGATCTCGAGACGCGCTTCGCGATGAACATGAACGTGCTGATCGACGGGCGGACGCCGCAGGTCTCGACGCTGAAGGAGGTGCTGCGGGCGTTTCTCGACCACCGGCGGGAGGTGCTGCTCCGGCGCTCGCGCTTCCGGCTGGCGCGGATCGAGGCGCGGCTCGAGGTGCTCGAGGGGCTGCTCGTCGCCTATCTCAACCTCGACCGGGTGATCGAGATCATCCGCCGGGAGGACGAGCCGAAGGCGGTGCTGATGGCGGAGTTCCGCCTGAGCGACGTGCAGGCCGAGGCGATCCTCAACATGCGGCTCAGGAACCTCCGCAAGCTCGAGGAAATGGAGATCCGCGCCGAGCGGGACGCGCTGGTGGTGGAACGGGAGGGGCTGGCGGCGCTGCTGGCGGACGAGGGGGCGCAGTGGGCGCGGATCGCCGAGGAGCTGCGCGAGGTGCGCAAGGCCTTCGGCAAGGGCGCGCCGGGCGGGGCGCGGCGGACAGGGTTCGACGATGCGCCGGAGGTCGAGGAGATCTCGCCAGAGGCGATGATCGAGCGCGAGCCGATCACCGTCGTCTGCTCGGAGATGGGCTGGATCCGGGCGATGAAGGGGCATCTCGCGCCCGACGCCGAGCTGAAGTTCAAGGACGGCGACGGGCCCGGGTTCTTCCTGCATGCCGAGACGACCGACCGGCTGCTGCTCTTCGCCTCGAACGGGCGGATGTACACGCTCGCCTGCGCCGGGCTGCCGGGCGGGCGCGGCATGGGCGAGCCGGTCAGGCTGATGGTCGACCTGCCGAACGAGGCGCAGCTGGTCGCGCTCTTCGTGCACGTGCCGGGGGGGCGGCTCCTCATCGCCTCGGCGGCCGGCGACGGCTTCCTGCTGCCCGAGGAGGAGGCGGTGGCGCAGACGCGCGGCGGGCGGCAGGTGCTGAACCTCAAGGAGGGGGTGCGGGCGCGGGTCTGCCGGCCGGCGGTCGGCGACCACGTGGCGGTGGTGGGCGAGAACCGCAAGCTCCTGGTCTTCCCGACCGGCGAGCTGCCGGAGATGGGCCGCGGCAAGGGGGTGCGGCTGCAGAAGTACAAGGACGGCGGGCTGGCCGACGCGATCACCTTCGACCTGGCCGACGGGCTGGCCTGGAAGGACCCCGCCGGGCGCACCCGCACCGTCGCCGGGGTCGAGCTGGCGGAATGGGTCGGCGCGCGCGCCGGCGCCGGTCGCATGGCCCCGCGCGGCTTCCCGCGCGAGAATCGCTTCGGCTGAGGCACGGGGTGGGCACGCGTGCCCACCTGGGTGAATCGTTGTTTTCGCTGGATAATCCCCGGTCCCGTCAACCGGATGGTAACCATCGTTAACGCGGTCCGCCGCGGGAAGCGGTTGCAGGGCGGCGCGGCGGGCCGCAGGTTGCTGTTGCGCCGCGGCTGTCCGCCGCCTAGACCCGCGCTGGCAATCTGACGGAGGCGTTTGATGAAGATCCTCGTGCCCGTGAAGCGGGTGATCGACTACAACGTGAAGGTCCGGGTCCGGGGCGACGGCTCCGGGGTCGAGCTCGCGAACGTGAAGATGAGCATGAACCCCTTCGACGAGATCGCCGTGGAGGAGGCGATCCGGCTGAAGGAGAAGGGGGCCGCCGAGGAGGTGGTCGTCGTCTCGATCGGGGTCAGGCAGGCGCAGGAGACCTTGCGGACCGCGCTCGCCATGGGGGCCGACCGGGCGATCCTGGTGGTGGCGGCCGACGATGTCGGGACCGACATCGAGCCGCTGGCGGTGGCGAAGATCCTGAAGGCGGTGGTGGAGGCGGAGCAGCCCGGCCTCGTCATCGCCGGAAAGCAGGCGATCGACAACGACATGAACGCGACCGGCCAGATGCTGGCGGCGCTGCTCGGGTGGGGGCAGGCGACCTTCGCCTCGGGGCTGGAGCCGGGCGAGGGCGAGGCGCGGGTGACGCGCGAGGTGGACGGCGGGCTGCAGACGGTGAGCGTGAAGCTGCCGGCGGTGGTGACGGTCGACCTGCGGCTGAACGAGCCGCGCTATGCCAGCCTGCCGAACATCATGAAGGCGAAGAAGAAGCCGCTCGAGGAGAAGACCGCCGCCGACTACGGGGTCGACGTGACGCCGCGGCTGAAGGTGGTGCGGACGGTGGAGCCGGCGACGCGCAAGGCGGGGGTGAAGGTCGGCTCGGTGGACGAGCTGATCGCGAAGCTGAAGACCGAGGCGGGGGTGATCTGATGGCGGTCCTGATTCTGGCGAAGCACGACAACCGGAACCTGAACGACGCGACCGCCAAGACGGTGACCGCGGCGAAGGCGATGGGCGGCGAGATCACCCTGCTCGTCGCCGGCGAGAACTGCGCCGCGGTGGCGGAAGCCGCGGCGAAGCTCGACGGGGTGGCGAAGGTGATCCACGTCGAGGGCGCGGCCTACGGCCACCGGCTGGCCGAGCCCCTGACCGACCTCATCCTGTCGCTGGCCGGGCCCTACGAGCACATCGTCTTCCCGGCGACGACGAGCGGCAAGAACGTGGCGCCGCGGGTGGCGGCGCTGCTCGACGCGATGGTGATCTCCGACATCACCGGGGTCGTCTCCGCCGACACCTTCGAGCGGCCGATCTATGCCGGCAACGCGATCCAGACCGTGCAGTCGGGCGACGCGAAGAAGGTCGTCACCGTGCGCGGGGCGAGCTTCGCGGCGACGGGCGAGCAGGCGGCGGCGCCGGTGGAGACCGGCAGCGCGGCGGCCGATCCCGGGCTCTCCTCCTGGGTCGAGGACAAGGTGGCGGCCTCGGACCGGCCGGACCTGACCTCGGCGCGGATCGTGGTCTCGGGCGGGCGCGGGGTCGGCTCGGAGGAGAGCTTCCGGCTGATCGAGGGGCTGGCCGACAAGCTCGGGGCCGCGGTCGGCGCCAGCCGGGCGGCGGTCGATTCGGGCTTCGCGCCGAACGACTGGCAGGTCGGGCAGACCGGCAAGGTGGTGGCGCCGGAGCTCTACATCGCCGTCGGCATCTCCGGGGCGATCCAGCATCTCGCGGGGATGAAGGACAGCAAGGTCATCGTCGCGATCAACAAGGACGAGGAGGCGCCGATCTTCCAGGTCGCCGACTACGGCCTCGTCGGCGACCTCTTCCAGATCGTGCCCGAGCTCGAGAAGAAGCTCGGCTAGAGCCCCGACCCTCGGCGGTTACCTGGGCTTTGCTCGATCGAAGCGGGCCTTTTGCCCGCGAGGACGCGGCCCGACAGGGAAACGCATGCGTTTCCCGGGCCGTTCGCCGGGAGCGCGTGAGCGCGGAGGCGAAGGGGGGTGCCGCCTGGACCGTCGGTCCGTATCCGGGCGCGGCCGCC
>NZ_CALLYO010000640.1 GCF_937858865.1 uncultured Amaricoccus sp.
GCCGGCGGGCCCCGCCGCATCGCCGCGACCATGGCAGCGACCGCCTCGCGCGGACCGGCCAGCACCGCCGCCACCGAGCCGTCCGGCTCGTTGCGCACCCAACCGCGCAGCCCGCGCCGGGTGGCCTCGTCCTCGGTCCAGCCGCGGTACCAGACCCCCTGCACCCGGCCGGTCACCCGCACCCGGAGGGCGATCTCCTCCGCCATCAGAAGGTCACCGGGGCGGCGAAGGCGACCCAGGCGCCGCCGTCCGGATGCCGGAAGCCGATCCGCGCGGCGTGGAGCTGCAGCCGGTCGGCGGCGCCCGGGTCGCCGTAGAAGGGATCGCCGAGGATCGGATGCCCGATCGCCGCGAGGTGCACCCGGAGCTGGTGGCTCCGCCCGGTCAGCGGCCGGAGCTCGAGCCGCGTCGCGCCGCCCTCGCGCGCCAGCACCCGCCAGTCGGTCACCGCCGGCCGGCCGCGGTCGTGGCAGACCATCTGCCGCGGCCGGTTCGGCCAGTCGCAGGCGAGCGGCAGCGCGATCCGCCCCGCCTCGCCCCGCACCGCGCCGGCGACCCGCGCCACATAGGCCTTCGCCACCTGCCGCCGCTCGAACTGCCAGCCGAGATGCCGCTGCGCGAGGCGGGTCCGGGCGAAGACCATCACGCCGGAGGTGTCCCGGTCCAGCCGGTGCACCAGCAGCGCCTCGGGAAAGGCCGCCCGCACCCGCGCCTCGAGGCAGTCGGCCGGCCCCGGCGGCTTCGCCGGCACGCTCAGGAGCCCCGAGGGCTTCTCCCAGACGAGGAGCGCCCCGTCGGCATGGATGAGCCGCTCCGCCAGTGACGCGCCCGCGGCCACGCCGTCCAGCATCAGGCGCGCAGCGCGCTGATCGTCGCGAGCAGCCCGGCGGTCGAGCCGTCCTTGCCGCCGAAGCCCGTCCCCGACTCCACCATCGGCAGCAGCGCGGTGGCGAGCTCCTTGCCGAGCTCCACCCCCCACTGGTCGAAGGAGTCGATCCCCCAGATCACCCCCTCGACGAAGACCCGGTGCTCGTAGAGCGCGACGATCCGCCCGAGCTGCGCCGGATCGAGCGTCGGATAGACGAGCGTCACCGACGGCCGGTTGCCGGGGAAGACCTTGTGCGGGGCGAGTGCCGGATCCTTCACCGTCGCCCGCGCCTCCTCGAGGGTGCGGCCGCGCATCAGCGCCTCGGACTGGGCGAGGCAGTTGGCGAGCAGGAGCTGCTGGTGGTGGTCGAGCGCCGGCTCGTGCCCGTAGGCCGCCACCATGAACTCGCAGGGCACGACCTCGGTCCCCTGGTGCAGCAGCTGGAAGAAGGCGTGCTGCCCGTTCGTCCCCGGCTCGCCCCAGACCACGGGCCCGGTCGCGCTCGCGACCGGCGCGCCGTCGAGCGTCACCCGCTTGCCGTTCGATTCCATGTCGAGCTGCTGCAGATAGGCCGGCAGCCGCGCCAGCCGCTGGTCGTAGGGCAGCACGGCGCGCGTCGGATGGCCCATGAAGTTGCGGTGCCAGACGCCGATGAGCCCGAGCAGCACCGGCATGTTCTCCGGCAGGGGCGCAGTCAGGAAATGCCGGTCCATCTCGTAGGCGCCGGTCAGGAACTCGGCGAAGCGCGCCGGCCCGATCGCGAGCATCACCGGCAGCCCGACCGCGCCCCAGACCGAATAGCGCCCGCCGACCCAGTCCCAGAAGCCGA
Organism: uncultured Amaricoccus sp.; assembly: GCF_937858865.1. GTDB lineage: Bacteria > Pseudomonadota > Alphaproteobacteria > Rhodobacterales > Rhodobacteraceae > Amaricoccus. The sequence continues at coordinate 1,698 of NZ_CALLYO010000640.1, forward strand.
AGACCCGCACCGGGTCGATCCCCCACTCCGCCGTCCGGTCGAGGGCGGAGGAGACGGCGGCGAAATGCCGGCTCGCCGCCGCGCCGAGCGTCCCTTCGAGCCAGGTCCGCGCGGTGCGGGCGTTGGTCATCGTCTCGACCGTGGTGAAGGTCTTCGAGGCGATGACGACGAGGGTCCGCTTCGGGTCGAGCCCCGCGAGCGTGTCGTGGATATGCGCCCCGTCGACGTTCGAGACGAAATGCGTCCGCGGCCCGTCGTGGTAGGGCGCGAGCGCCAGCGTCGCCATCGCCGGCCCGAGGTCCGAGCCGCCGATGCCGATGTTGACGACGTCGGTGAACCGCCCGCCGTCGACCGCCGCGACGGCGCCCGAGCGCACCCCGTCCGAGAAGGCGCCCATCCGCTCGAGGACGGCCTCGACCTCCGGCATCACGTCCCTGCCGTCGACGAGGATCGGCTTGCCGGAGCGGTTGCGGAGCGCGACGTGCAGCACCGCCCGGTCCTCGGTCACGTTGATCTTCGCGCCGGTGAACATGAGATCGCGCCGCTCGGCCACCCCGCGCGCGGCGGCGAGCTCGACGAGCAGCGTCAGCGCCCGGGCGTCGATCGCCGTCTTGGAGAAGTCGAGCAGCATGTCGCCGAGCTGCACCGAGAAGGCGTCGAACCGGTCCGGGTCGCGCTCGAAGAGCGAGAGGATGCGCGTCTGCCGCGCCGCCTCGCCGGCCTCGGTCAGCGACCGCCAGAGTGCGTCGGTCATGGCCTCCCCCTCTCCAGCCGGCTCGCCTCGCGCGCCAGCCGCTCCACCTCGTCCCAGCGCCCGTCGCGCAGCAGCGAGGCCTCGGCCACCCAGGAGCCGCCGACGCAGAGCACGTTCGGCAGCTTCAGGTAGTCGGGCGCGTTCGCCGGCGTCACCCCGCCCGTCGGGCAGAAGCTCATCTGCGGCAACGGCCCGGCGAAGGCCCTGAGCGTCGCCGCCCCGCCGTTCGCCTCGGCGGGGAAGAACTTGCAGACCTCGTAGCCGCGCTCGAGCATCCGCATCGCCTCGCTGACCGTTGCGACCCCGCCGAGGAGCGGCAGATCCTCGGCCTCGCAGGCCTCGACGAGCGAGTCGGTGACGCCCGGCGATACCCCGAAGAGGGCGCCCGCCTCGCGTGCCGCCTTCGCGTCCTCGGGCGTCAGGATCGTCCCCGCCCCGACCACGCCGCCCGCCACCGCGGCCATGGCGCGGATCACCTCGAGCGCCGCCGGCGTCCTCAGCGTCACCTCGAGCACCGGCAGCCCGCCCCGGACCAGCGCCTCGGCGAGCGGCACCGCGTGCGCGACCTCCTGCACGACGAGGACCGGGATGACCGGCGCGAGGCCGCAGAACTCGCGGGCGTTGGCAGAGGCTTCCTTCGGAGTCAACATGAGTGCTCCCTCCCATGGCTGGGGTCAGATCAGAAGAACGGCGTGGCCCCGGCCTCCGCCGCCCCGACATGGTCGCGGAAGATCGCGAAGAGCTCGCGCCCCGTCCCGTAGCCGTTGGCCACCAGGTCCGGCCGCACGTTCGGCCGCTCCAGCACCCCCGGCGTCAGCACGTCGAGCGTGCCGGCCACCGCATCCACCCGCACCAGGTCCCCGTCGTGCAGCCGCGCCAGCGGCCCGCCGTCGAGCGCCTC
>NZ_CALLYO010000641.1 GCF_937858865.1 uncultured Amaricoccus sp.
GGGGAAGGGGGGTGGGGGAGAACCGCGCGCAACGGCGCGCGAGGGGCCCCGCGCCCCTGGCGCGGGGAGACCGACTCCCGGAGCGCAAAGGCGCTCCGACCGCCCCGCAATTCTGAACGCTTCCCTAACGCCAACATAATAAGAAAACCGGCTCAACAAGTTACCCATAGTTTCGCGCGCGAAATCCCCCCGACTTGCGCGGGCGACCCTCCTCCCCCGCCCGCGCCCCTTTCTCCCGGAGGCCCTCCGATGCCCGAAGACGCCAGCCCCGAGACCGTCGACGAGACCGTCGACCTCCGCGCCGAATACGAGACCTCCGGCGTCCGCGCCGTCCTCGAGGATCTCGACCGGAGCCTGATCGGCCTCGCCCCGGTCAAGACCCGCATCCGCGAGACCGCGGCACTCCTTCTCGTCGAGCGCGCCCGCCGCCGCCTCGGCCTCGCCCACGAGACCCCGACGCTGCACATGTCCTTCTCCGGCAACCCCGGCACCGGCAAGACCACGGTCGCGCTCCGCATGGCCGACCTCCTCCACCGCCTCGGCTACGTCCGGAAGGGCCACCTCGTCACCGTCACCCGCGACGACCTCGTCGGCCAGTACATCGGCCACACCGCCCCGAAGACCAAGGAGGTGCTGAAGAAGGCGATGGGCGGCGTCCTCTTCATCGACGAGGCCTACTATCTCTGGCGCCCGGAGAACGAGCGCGACTACGGCCAGGAGGCGATCGAGATCCTGCTCCAGGTCATGGAGAACAACCGCGACGACCTCGTCGTCGTCCTCGCCGGCTACGCCGACCGCATGGCCCGCTTCTTCGAGGCCAACCCCGGCTTCCGCTCGCGCATCGCCCACCACATCGAGTTCCCCGACTATACCGACGCCGAGCTCCTCGCCATCGCCGAGGCGATGCTCGCCGCCCAGAACTACACGCTGACCGCCGCCGCCCGCGAGGCGCTCGCCGCCTACATCCCCCTCCGCCGCTCGCAGCCCCACTTCGCCAACGCCCGCTCGATCCGCAACGCGCTCGACCGCGCCCGCCTCCGCCAGGCCAACCGCCTCTTCGAAACCGCGACCACCCCCCTCGACGCCGCCGCCCTGAGCGCGCTAGACGGGCCCGACATCCGCGCCAGCCGCGTCTTCCGCGGCGGCCTCGACGCCGACAGGAGCCAGCCATGAGCTTCGCCACGACCTTCGACCGCAGCCCGAAGATCGCCCCCTCGATCCTCTCCGCCGACTTCGCCGCCTTCGGCGCCGAATGCCGCGCCATCGAGGCCGAGGGCGCCGACTGGGTGCATGTCGACGTCATGGACGGCCACTTCGTCCCCAACCTCACCTTCGGCCCGCCGCTGGTGAAGGCGATCCGCCCGCACGTCGGGACCCTGATGGACGTCCACCTGATGATCGCCCCCGCCGACCCCTACATCGAAGCCTTCGCCGCCTCCGGCGCCGACATCCTCACCGTCCACGCCGAGGCCGGCCCCCACACCCACCGCACGCTCCAGGCGATCCGCGCCGCCGGTGCCCGCCCCGGCCTCGCGCTCAACCCCGGCACGCCCGCCGAGGCCGCCCGTCCCCTCCTCGACCTCGTCGACCTCGTCTGCGTGATGACCGTCAACCCCGGCTTCGGCGGCCAGAAGTTCATCCCCTCCCAGCTCGACAAGATCCGCGCCCTCCGCGCCATGATCGGCGACCGCCCGATCCACATCGAGACCGACGGCGGCATCACCCCCGAGACCGCCCCCCTCGTCGTCGCCGCCGGCGCCGACGTGCTGGTCGCCGGCTCCGCCGTCTTCGCCGGCGGCTCGGTCGCCGACCCCGCCCCCTACGGCCGCAACATCCGCGCCATCCGCACCGCCGCCGCGGACGCCCTGGCCGCTGCGTGAGGTCCCCCGCCGTCGCCTTCGACCTCGACGGCACGCTCGTCGACAGCATCCCCGACCTGCACGCCGCCGCCGCCGCGACCCTCGCCGCCGAGGGCCGCCCGCCGCTCCCGCCCGAAACCATCCGCAGCTTCGTCGGCAACGGCCTGCCCAAGCTCGTCGAGCGCATCACGGCGGCGAGCGGCCTCCCCGCCGCCGAGCACCCGCGCCTCCTCGCCGCCTTCTCCGCCCGCTACGCCGCCGCCCCCGCCGCCCTCACCCGCCCCTACCCCGGCGTCCCCGAAGCCCTCGCCCGCCTCCGCGCCGCCGGCTGCCGCCTCGGCCTCTGCACCAACAAGCCCGAGGCGATGACCCGCAGCATCCTCGCCGCCTTCGGCCTCGCGTTCGACGCCCTCGCCTGCGGCGACACCTTCCCGGTCCGCAAGCCCGACCCCCTGCCGCTCCTCGAGACCGTCCGCGCCCTCGGCGGCCCGCCCGCCCTCTACGTCGGCGACAGCGAGGTCGACGCCGAGACCGCCGCCCGCGCCGGCCTCCCCTTCCTCCTCTTCCGCGGCGGCTACTGCCACGTCCCGCACCGGACGCTCGCCTCCGCCGCCGCCTTCGACGACTTCGCCGAGCTCCCCGCCCTCGTCGCCCGGGTTCAGCCGAAAGTCTGACCCCGCCCGTCTGGCCAGCGCCCCGGCCGCGTGCCAATCTCCCCCGCGTCATGTTGATCGGGAGGACGGCGTGACCCTGCAGGACCACGGGATCGCCGATCCCCTCGCCCCGGTCGCGCGCCTGACCGAGGCCATCGCCGCCCGCCTCGTCGGCCACGAGCGGCTGGTCGAGCGGCTCGCCATCGGCCTCCTCGCCGGCGGCCACCTGCTGATCGAAGGCCCGCCCGGCCTCGCCAAGACCCGCGCCGTCAAGGCGCTCGCCGCCGGCCTCGACGCGAGCTTCGCCCGCATCCAGTGCACGCCCGACCTCATGCCCTCCGACATGACCGGCACCCAGGTCTTCCGCCCGGACGACGCCCGCTTCGACTTCGTCCCCGGCCCGCTCTTCCACTCCCTCGTCCTCGTCGACGAGATCAACCGCGCGCCCCCCAAGGTGCAGTCCGCCCTGCTCGAGGCGATGGCCGAACGGCAGATCACCGCCGGCGGCGTCACCCGGCCGCTGCCCGAACCCTTCATGGTCGTCGCCACCCAGAACTCGATCGAGCACGAGGGCACCTTCCCGCTGCCCGAGGCCCAGCTCGATCGCTTCCTCCTCCACGTCGCGCTCGCCCTCCCCGGCGCCGAGGCCGAGCGCGCCATCCTCGACCTCGTCGAGGCCGAGGGTCGCGCGCCCCCCGCCGCCACCGGCCGGCGCCTCGGCCCCGCCGCCATCCACGCCGCCCAGGCCGCCACCGACCGCGTCCACCTCGCGCCGCCGCTGAAGGACTTCATCGTCCGCCTCGTCGTCGCCACGCGCGAGACCGCGGGCACCCCGCTCGAGGGCCTCGTCGAGCACGCCGTCTCCCCGCGCGGCACCCTGGCGCTCGCCGCCGCCGCCCGCGCCCGCGCCGCGCTGCGCGGCCGCGACCACGCGCTGCCCGAGGACGTCGAGGATCTCGCCCCCGACGCCCTCTCGCACCGGCTGGTGCCGAGCTGGCGCGCCACCTCCGACGGCATCACCCCGCGCGACATCGTCGCCCGCGCGCTCGCCCATGTCCGCCCCTGGTGACGGCGCCACCACCGTCAGCGCCGCGGCGCTGATGGCGCTCGGCCGCCGCGCCCCCCGCCCGGCCGGCGCACTGGCCGAGCGCCCGGGCATCGCGCCCACCCGCAAGCGCGGCCAGGGCCACGAGATCCGCGAGATCCGCCCCTTCACCGAAGGCGACGACCCGCGCCACCTCGACGCCGCCGCCACCGCCCGCTCCGGCACTCTCCAGGTCCGCTCCTTCCACGAGGACCGCGAGCGCACCGTCCTCCTCGTCGCCGACTTCCGCCGCCCGATGCTCTGGGGCACCCGCACCCGCCTCCGCTCGGTCGCCGCCGCCGAGGCCCTCGCGCTCGCCGGCTGGCAGGCCGTCCTCGGCTCCGGCGCCGCCGGCGTCGTCGCCCTCACCGACGCCGGCCTCCTCGCCGAGCGGCCGCGTCCGCGCGACGCCGGCATGGCCCGCGTCGCCGGCCTCCTCGCCCGCGCCCACGCCCTCGCCCTCGAGACCCGCGCCCCGGTCCGCCCGCTCGCCCCCGACCTCGTCCGCGCCGCCCGCTTCGATCCGCGCGGCGCCGGGATCGTGCTCGCCACCGGCCTCGACCACCCCGGCCCCGGCCTCGAGGCGGCGCTCGCCGGCCTCGCCCGCCGCGGCCCCCTGCGCCTCATCCTGACCGAGGACGCTTTCGAGACCCGGCCGCCCGCCGCCGCGCTCCCCTACCTCACCGAGGACGGCCGCGTCGCGCGCGGCCGCTTCGGCGCGCTCCGCCTGCCCGGCCTCAGCGCCGAGCGCCTCGCCACCGCATGACCCCGCCGATCGTCGCCGAGCTGCATCCCCCGCGGCTTCCTGCCGCCTTCGTCGCCACCGGATGGCCCGACCTCCTCGCCGCCTTCGGCCTCGGCCTCCTCGTCGCCGCGCTCCTCGCGCTGCTCCTCGCCCCGCTCTTCCGGCCGCGGCCCCGCCGCGAGAGCGCCGCCGCCCGCCTCGCCCGCGCCGCCGCGCTGCCGCCCGACGCCCGCCGCCTCGTCCAGCTCGAGCTCCTGCGCGAGCGGGGCATCCCGCTTCCCGCCGAGATCCGCGCCGCGCTCTACACCACGGCGCCGCCCGACCCGGCGGTCCTCGACGACCTCATCCGGCGCCGCCGTGCCTGAGCTCGCCGTCCCGCTCGCGCTCCTCGCGCTGCCGCTGCCGCTCCTCGTGCGGCTCCTGCCCGCCCGCGGTGCCGGCGGCCAGGCGCT
>NZ_CALLYO010000642.1 GCF_937858865.1 uncultured Amaricoccus sp.
CCGCTCGAGGTCGGCGAGCGCTGACGCCATCTCGGCGTCGCTGGCGTAGCCGACCCGGCGGCCCTCGACCTCGACGGTGCGCACGCCGCGGTAGCGGGCGGCGAGCAGCGCGTCGCGGTGGGCGATCATCTCGTCGAGAGTCATGGGAAAGCCCTTCAGCCCAGATAGCTCGAGCGGAAGACGCGGCGGCCGCGGCTCGCACGACGACGGATCAGCCCCGCCGACGGCTCCGCGGCCGTCTCGTCCGCCATGGCGACGTCCCGCGACGGGGCGTGCGCCGCATCATCACCGCCCGCGCCGAGCTGCGCCTCGAGGTCGCGCCACTTCGCCTCCGGCCAGCGGTCGGCGCCGGCGATCCAGGCGGCGGCGCGGGCGTAGACCCGGGTGTCGAGCGCTTCGTTGCGCTCGCGCAGCTTCTGCCACTCCAGCCGGGCGAAGCCGCGCTTCGTCTTCACCGTGACCAGCTGCTCGGCGACGAACTGCTTCAGCCATTCGGCATCGACCCAGTCCGGCAGATGCACCGTTCCCGGCGGGAACGAGGCCCCTGCGGCCAACTCCTCTCCCGTCGGGCGGTCGAGCCTGAGGAAGCGATAGGTCTCGGCCTTGAAGGTCGAGACCGCCACGGTCCAGAGCCGGGCGCCACGGCGGATGCGCCGGCCGCCTTCGGTGGCGTCGACATACGTCGGCCCTGACACCGGGCTCGCCCGGTTGAAGCCCTCGACGCCCTTGACCGGCGCGACCTGTGCGAAGCCCTGCGCCCGCGCCCACGCATAGACCGCCGGCGCCTCGTAGCCGGTGTCGATGGCGAGCCGCGCGATCTGCATGTCGGCGCCGAGCACGTGCGGCCGGGTCCGCCCGAGCAGGCCCGCGAGCCGGTCCCAGCTCTGCGCATGCTCCGGCCCGCCGTCGATGACGACATGATCGACGAGCCAGCTTTCCAGCCCCCGGCCCCAGGCCCAGACGTCGACCTCGATGCGATCCTTCTGCACGTCGGCGCCGGCGGTCAGGAAGAGGCCGCCCTTCGGCACCGTGCCCGCGGGCCAGCTCTCGCGGCGGTCGTAGAGCCGGCGCCAGTCCGGCGCCTCGCCGGTCTCGACCCAAGTCTCGCCGAGGATGGTGTTGCGGAAGGCGCGGATCGCCTCGTCCGATCCTTGGGCTGCTTCCCACGCCCGCGCGATCCGCTCCCAGCTGAGCCAGCCGACCGGCGAGTAGAGCGCCGAGAGGTGGAAGCCGATCGTGGTCGGGTCGGCGGAGGTGGCGGTGGGGCGCCACTCGCCTCCTTCGAGCATCGCCGTCTTGTGGTGCTCGGCGATCGCCGCCTCGCAGCCCTCGCAGGCGTAGGCGGCGGTCTCCGGCTTGCCCTTCTGCCAGCGCAGCCGCTCGAACTTCAGCCACTGTGGAATTCCACAGTGCGGGCAGGCGACGAAGTACCGCCGCTGGTCGGAGGCCTCGTACTCGCGCTCGATGCGGCTGAGGCCGCGGATCGTCGGGGTCGAGACCAGGAACACCTTGCGCCGGTGCGCGAAGGTCAGGGACCGCGCTTCGGCGAGCGAGACCGGATCGCCTTCCTCGTCGGCCGAGGCCGGATAGGCGTCGACCTCGTCGAGGAAGATGTAGCGCGCCGGGGTCGAGCGCAGCCCGACCGCCGAGTTGGCGCCGGTCATGATCAGGATGCCGCCGGCGAACTCCTTCGACAGCATGGTGTTGCCGGCGTCGCGCGAACGCGCCGGCTTCACCTTCGCGCGCAAGGCTGCGCTCTCCTCGATCAGTGGATCGATCCGCTGGCGCGAGTTGCGCTTGGCGAGCTCGACGGTCGGCTGCACCGCCAGCATCGGCCCCGGCGCCTGGTGGATCACGAAGCCAATGAACGAATTACCACTTTCCGTGGCCCCGACCTGAGCAGCCTTCATGAACACGATGCGCTGGGCCGGATGCCCGGGCGACAGCGCGTCCATGATCTCCTTCATGTAGGGCGTCCGCCTGGTGCGGTAGCGCCCGGGCTCGGCCGCCGAGCGCGAGCTGAGCTTGCGGTAGCGGTCGGCCCACTCCGAGACGGTCAGCAGCGGGTCTGGCTTCAGCCCGCCGCCCCAGGCGCGCAGCAGCGCCGCGGCGCCATCGAACGCCGCGATCGGGTCGTCATCCGAGATCGAGCCGGACCTCGGCGAGGTCGTCGAGGTGGGCTCGGACATGGGCTTCCAGAACCTTCTGCATGGTGGCCGGCTCGAGCCCGAGCTCGGCCGCGATCAGCGCCGCGGCGCGGGCCGGCCAGTTCACCCAGGCGTCGCGGGTCTCGCGGGCGAGCCGGAACACCAGCGTCTCGGCGCGAGCGCGATCGACGAGTTCGCCCTTGAGCTTCTGCAGCTTCAGCCGCCGTTCCTGCGACTTCAGCACCTCGTTGGCGGTCTTCGCCTGCAGGAAGGTCGCGCCACCGGCCGCTGGCGGCGGCAGTCCGTTCTCGCGCAACGTGTCGCCCACCGCCGAGAGCGCGGCGTTCGGCACCGGCTTCAGCTTCGGCGGAGCGGACTGGCCCCGCTGCTTCGCGGGATCGGTCGCCGCCGCTCGGCGGACGTCCGACGCATCCGGGTCGATCGAGCCGTCGGGATGCAGGACCAGCCGTCCGGCCGCCTTCGCCTTCTGGATCGCCCCACGCGAGAGCCCGGCGTGGGCGGCGTAGTCGCGCTCGCTCATGCCCTGCATCGTGACCCCAAAATAGCAATCTTATGATCCACTTATCGACTTGGATCGTGCGCGGAACCGAGCATGTGTGGTGTCAAGCAGACGCTTGAATGGA
>NZ_CALLYO010000643.1 GCF_937858865.1 uncultured Amaricoccus sp.
AATGAAGCTCATCGGGCCGGCCCGGCGGCCCGATTGGCAAGCGGCGTCAGACGCGCCGTTCCACGTAGCGGCTCAATACCTCCCGCACCCGCGGATCGCCGGCCAGCCGCTCCGGCCCCCAGAGGCGCAGCGCCTCCTTCGAAGTGAGCCGTTCCCCCGTCGCCTCGTGCAAGACTTCCGCGAGGCACGGCCCGCGCATCGGCTCCATGCCGCGGGCGATCAGCCTCTCGTTGATGCGCGCATCCGTCGCGAGAACGACAATGGTCCGGTCCTGCATGCAAGCTCCTCCCACGGTACTCTTGTCGCCAACTCAGCATAGCTCAACTTCCGGTGCAAAAACAGGGTCACCTTGCCGCACCCGGCCGCGGTCCGCCGGTCGGAGGATTCCCGCTCACGCCGGCGCCCGCAAGGCGCGTGCGAAGGCCGCGGCCCCGGCCAGGCGCCCCGCATCGATCCCGGTTGCGAAGCCGAGTTCCTCGAGCCGCGCAACCACCCGTTCGGTCGCGACATTTCCCGCGGCCCCCGGCGCGAACGGGCAGCCGCCGAGCCCGCCGGCCGCCGCGTCGAAGACCCGGATCCCGAGCCCGAGCGCGACCTCGATATTCTCGATCGCCCGCCCCAGCGTATCGTGGAAGTGCCCCGCCAGCCGGTCGGCGGGTGCCGTCCGCAGCACCTCGCGCAACATTCTTTCGACCGAATCAGGCGTCCCGTGGCCGATGGTGTCGCCGAGGCTCACCTCGCGGCAGCCGAGCGCGAAAAGCCGGTCTGTCACCATTGCGACACTTTGCGGAGAGATCGCGCCGTCGAACGGACAATCCGTCACGCAGGAGACATATCCCCGCAACGAAATTCCGTCCGCCGCCGCGGCCTCCGCCACCGGCGCGAATCGGGTCAGGCTCTCGGCGATCGAGCAGTTGATGTTCTTCCGGCTGAAGCCCTCCGAGGCCGAGGCGAAGATCGCCACCTCGTCCGCCCGCGCCGCCCGCGCCGCCGCATAGCCCTTGAGGTTGGGCGTGAGCGCGGCATAGCTCACCCCCGGGCGGCGGGCGATGCCGGCGAGCACCGCCGCCCCGTCCGCCATCTGCGGCACGAGCTTCGGATTGACGAAGCTCGCCACCTCGATATGGCCGAAGCCGCAGTCCGACAGCATGTCGACCAGCGCGATCTTGCGCGGTGTCGGGATCGGCCGCGGCTCGTTCTGCAGCCCGTCGCGCGGCCCGACCTCATAGATCGTAACGCGATCATCCATCGCCCGGCTCCAGCAGCAGGAGCAGCGTCCCCTCGGTCACCTGCACCCCTGCCGCCACCAGCACCTCCGCGATCACCCCGTCGCGCGGCGCCAGCAGCGCATGCTCCATCTTCATCGCCTCGAGCACCACCAGCGGCTCGCCGCGCGCCACCCGCTGCCCCACCGCGGCGGCGAGCTCCCTGACCAGCCCCGGCATCGGCGCCCGCACGTCGTCGCCATGCGCCGCCGCCTCCGCCCCAGCCGCCAGCGGATCGGGGATCGTCACCACCGTCGCCTCGGCGCCCTCGAAGACCGTGACGCTCCCCCCGTCCACCGCCAGCCCGAGCCGCTCCGCGCCCCCCTCGACCGTCAGCACCAGTTCGCCGTCCGCCCCGCCGGTCACCGCCACCGCGCGCCCGTCGACCCGGAACCGCCCCGGCCCGAGCGTCTCGACCCTGAGCGTTCGCCGTTCGCCGCCGACCTCGACCGGCGCGCTGCGCACGAGCGGCGCCCAGAGCGCGAACCCCGCGAGCGGGTCCCCCTCCCCGATCTGGCCGCCCGCCGCCAGCGCCGCCGCCGCCAGCACTGCGAAGGAGACCGGCCGCGGCTCGGTGAGCGCCGTCAGATCGCGCTCGATCAGCCCGGTATCCACCCGCCCGGCGGCGAAATCCGCCTGCCGCACCAGCCGCGCCAGGAACCCGAGGTTGGTCCGGCAGCCCGCCACCCGCGTTGCCTCCAGCGCCCGCCCGAGCCGCCGGAGCGCGATCTCCCGCGTCTCCCCGTGCGCGATCACCTTGGCGATCATCGGATCGTACCAGGGCGAAACCTCGTCCCCGGCCCTGACCCCGGCATCCACCCGCACCCCCTCCGGGAAGGAGAGATGCGTCAGCCGCCCGATCGCCGGTAGGAAGCCCTTCGCCGGATCCTCGGCATAGAGCCGCGCCTCCACCGCATGCCCCGACAGCGTCAGCTCCTCCTGCCGCTTCGGCAGCCGCTCCCCCGCCGCCACGCGCAGCTGCCACTCCACCAGGTCCTCGCCGGTCACCGCCTCGGTCACCGGATGCTCCACCTGCAGCCGGGTGTTCATCTCCATGAACCAGAAGCCGTCCGCCCGCAGCCCGCGCGACCCGTCGGCGATGAACTCCACCGTCCCTGCGCCCGCGTAGCCGATCGCCTCCGCCGCCGCGACCGCCGCCCGCCCCATCGCCGCCCGCACCTCCGGCGTCATCCCGGGCGCCGGCGCCTCCTCGATCACCTTCTGGTGCCGCCGCTGCAGCGAGCAATCCCGCTCGAACAGATGCACCGCCTCCCGCCCGTCCCCGAAGACCTGGATCTCCACATGCCGCGGCGCGCTCACGTACTTCTCCACCAGCACCGCGTCGTTGCCGAAGGCCGCCCGCGCCTCGCCGCGCGCCGCCGCCAGCGCCCGGGCGAAGTCCTCCGCCCGCTCGACCCGCCGCATCCCCTTGCCGCCGCCGCCCGCCACCGCCTTGATCAGCACCGGGAACCCGATCGCCGCCGCCTCCGCCGCCAGCCGCGCCTCTCCCTGCTCCGCGCCGTGGTACCCCGGCACCACCGGCACCCCGGCCGCCTCCATCAGCGCCTTGGCGGCATCCTTCAGCCCCATCGCCCGGATCGCCGCGGCCGACGGCCCGATGAAGACAAGCCCCGCCGCCTCGACGAGTTCCACGAACGCCGGATTCTCCGACAGGAACCCATACCCCGGATGCACCGCCTCGGCGCCGGTCGCCAGCGCCGCCTCGACGATCCGCTCGCCCCGCAGATAGCTCTCCGCCGCCGCCGCCCCCCCGATCCCGACCGCCGCGTCGGCCAGCGCCACATGCCGCGCCCCGGCGTCCGCGTCGGAATAGACCGCCACCGTCGAAATCCCGAGCCGCCGGCAGGTCGCCATCACCCGGCAGGCAATCTCCCCCCGATTGGCAACGAGCACCCGGGAGAACATCAGGCGTGCCCCCCTGGCGAACGGGGCGTCAGCACCAAGTCCCGCGCAGCCCCCCGAGGTAGCGCCGCCCATGGCCGCCTTCGGCCATCCCCTCCGCCACGCGCCGCCCGGAGAGCCGCATGTCCACCAACTCCCGCCCGTAGTCGTCGCGCCCGAGGAAGGCGACCTCGGTCGAGGTCGCATGCCACGCCCAGCTCGCCAGCGCCTGCTTCGCCCGCTCCGCCGCCACCCTCTCCGCCGCGCACCTCGGCGAGAAGAGCTCCGGCGCGTCGTACCCGACGATCCGCGCCCGCCTCGTCCCCCTGCCGGCGCAGGCGAGGTCGACCGTATCCCCGTCGACCACCCCCGCCACCCGGCAGTCCCGCGTCATCACCCGCACCCCAGAGCGCCAGTCGTCCACGACCGGCACGAGCAGCGCATGCCCGCCCGAGATCCCGGCGAAGGCCAGGAACCAGACGACCCCGGGCCGAACACGCCAGCGCCAGGGCCACCGCCGCCGCGGCAGCCGCAAAGGCACGATCTTCCGTGTCGCCCGCCGCATCCGGCGATCCTGCCCGCCCGACCCCCAACGTTCCCCTAACGCTCACATCCGGAACACGCCGAAGCGCGTCTCCCCCACGGCCACGTTCAGCGCCGCCGACAGCGACAGCCCCAGCACCGCCCGCGACTTCCGCGGATCGATCACCCCGTCGTCCCAGAGCCGCGCCGCGGCATAGAGCGGATGCGACTGCTTCGCGAACATCGCCAGCGTCGGCGCCTTGAACGCCGCCTCCTCCTCGGCGCTCCACGTCCCTCCCTTCCGCTCGATCCCCTCCCGCCGCACTGTCGCCAGCACGCCGGCCGCCTGCTCGCCCCCCATCACCGCGATGCGGCTCAACGGCCAGGTCCAGAGGAACCGCGGCCCATAGGCCCGCCCCGCCATCCCGTAGTTCCCCGCCCCGTAGGACGCGCCGACCAGGAGCGTCACCTTCGGCACCGCCGTCGTCGCCACCGCGGTCACCAGCTTCGCCCCGGCCTTGGCGATCCCCTCCGCCTCGTAGCGCCGCCCCACCATGAACCCGGTGATGTTCTGCAGGAAGACGAGCGGGATCCGCCGCTGCGAGCAGAGCTCGACGAAATGCGCCCCCTTCACCGCGCTCTCCGAGAAGAGCACCCCGTTGTTCGCCACGATCCCGACCGGCACCCCCATCACATGCGCGAAGCCGCAGACCAGCGTCGCCCCGAACCGCGCCTTGAACTCGTCGAACCGCGAGCCGTCCACCAGCCGCGCGATCACCTCGCGGATGTCGTAGGGCGTCCGCAGATCCGCCGGCACCACCCCCAGGATCTCCTCCGGATCGTAGGCCGGCTCCTCCGCCGCCTCGACCGCCACCGTCACCGGCTTCACCCGGTTGAGCCGCGCCACCGCCTCCCGCGCCAGCGCCAGCGCATGCGCGTCGTCCTCGGCGAGATAGTCCGCCACGCCCGACAGCCGGGTATGCACGTCCCCCCCGCCCAGATCCTCCGCCGTCACCTCCTCCCCGGTCGCCGCCTTCACCAAGGGCGGCCCGGCGAGGAAGATCGTCCCCTGCCCCTTCACGATCACCGTCACGTCCGACATCGCCGGCACATAGGCCCCGCCCGCCGTGCAGGAGCCCATCACCACCGCGATCTGCGCGATCCCCGCCGCCGACATCCGCGCCTGATTGTAGAAGATCCGCCCGAAATGCTCCCGGTCCGGGAAGACCTCGTCCTGGTTCGGCAGGTTCGCGCCGCCCGAATCCACCAGATAGACGCAAGGCAGCCCGTTCTCCGCCGCGATCTCCTGCGCGCGAAGATGCTTCTTCACCGTCACCGGATAATAGGTGCCACCCTTCACGGTGGCGTCGTTCGCCACCACCATGACCTCCTGCCCCGCGACCCGGCCCACGCCGGCGATCAGCCCGGCGCAGGGCGCGTCCCCGTGATACATCCCGTGCGCCGCCGTCGCCCCCACCTCGAGGAACGGGCTGCCCGCATCGAGCAGCCCCGCCACCCGCTCCCGCGGCAGCATCTTGCCGCGCCCCGCATGCCGCGCCGCCGCCTGCGCCCCGCCGCCGGCCGCCGCGGCGGCGGCCGCCGCCTCGACCTCGGCCAGCGCCGCCAGATGCGCCTCCCGGTTCGCCCGGAACGCCGCGCTCCCGGTGTCGACGCCCGAACCCAACCTCACCGGGCCCCCCCTCCGGCTCCATCGCCCCGGGACCCGCCCGGACCGGACGGCTCCGCGACCGCCCGCGTCACGGCCCCGACCGCGTGCGCAGCCGGTCCTCCAGCGCCAGCGCCTGCTCGCCGGTGATCTGCAGCCGGCACTCGGCCGATGCAGGCCCTGCCCCGGTGCCCCCGCCCCAGGTGCTCGCCTCGTAGATGCAGGCCGCGTCGCGCCAGGCCATCCACGCCCGCTGCATGTCGCGCAGCGCCGCCGCCGGCGAAGGCGCCGCCGAGCCCAGATCCTCCAGCTCCTGCTCCGTCGCCGTCTCCAGATCCATCTGCGCCGCATAGGCGACGTTCAGCCGCTCGTCCCAGTATCGCCACTCCGCGTCGAGGCAGGCGCCCATCCCGGCGGTCGTCTGCCCGTCCGGCGTCTCCATGCAGGCCTCCGCCGCCCGCCCCACGCAGGCCCGCCGCCCGGCAAGATCCGCCGCCTCCGCCACGCAGGCCTCCGTCGCCTCCATCGAGAACGGAATGTCCTGAGCCGCCGCCGGCAGCGCCAGCAGCACGGCGGCCAGCGTCAACGACCCAACCCCGGCTCTTTTCCTCAGCATATGCCTTGTGCACGAACCGTCGAACAGGTTGCCATAACCCATTGCCCCACCAACCTTCACTCCGTCACCCGCATCAGCTCGCGCCCGATCAGCATCCGCCGGATCTCGCTCGTCCCCGCCCCGATCTCCATCAGCTTCGCGTCCCGCATGATCCGGCTGACCGGGCTCTCGTTCAGGAACCCCGCGCCCCCCATCGCCTGCACCGCCTGCACCGCCTGCTCCATCGCCTTCTCGCTGGCATAGAGCACGCAGGCCGCCGCATCCTGCCGCGTCACCGCCCCACGGTCGCAGGCCGCCGCCACCGCGTAGGAATAGGCCCGGGCCGTGTTCATCGCCGTGTAGAGATCGGCGATCTTCCCCTGCATCAGCTGGAAATTCCCGATCTTCTCGCCGAACTGCCGCCGCTCGTGCATGTAGGGCATCAGATGGTCGAGACAGGCATGCATCAGCCCTATCCCGATCCCCGACAGCACCACCCGCTCGAAGTCGAGCCCGCTCATCAGCACCCGGACCCCCTGGCCCTCCTGCCCGAGCACGTTCTCGATCGGCACCTCCACGTCCTCGAACACCAGCTCCGCCGTGTTCGACCCGCGCATCCCCAGCTTGTCGAAATGCGGGCTGGTCGAGAACCCCTTCATCCCCTTCTCGACGATGAAGGCGGTGATCCCCTTCGCCCCCGCCGCCGGATCGCTCCTGCCGTAGACCACCAGCGTATCGGCGTCCGGCCCGTTGGTGATCCAGTATTTCGTGCCGTTGAGCACGAAGCGGTCGTTCCGCTTCTCCGCCCGGAGCTTCATCGACACCACGTCCGACCCCGCCCCCGCTTCCGACATGGCGAGCGCCCCCACATGCTCGCCCGTCACCAGCCTCGGCAGGTATCCCGCCTTCTGCGCCTCGGTCCCGTTCAGCCTGATCTGGTTCACACAGAGGTTCGAATGCGCCCCGTAACTCAAGGAAACGCTTGCAGAAGCCCGGGCGATCTCCTCGACCGCCACCACATGCGCCAGATACCCGAGCCCCACCCCGCCGTATTCCTCCGGCACGGTGATCCCGAGCAGCCCGAGCTCGCCCATCTCCCGCCAGAGCTCCGCCGGAAAGCGGTTCGCCCGGTCGATCTCCGCCGCCATCGGCGCGACCCGCTCCTGAGCCCAGCTCCGCACCAGCGCACGCAGCGCGTCGACGTCCTCCCCCAGGGCGAAATCGAGCGTTGCCTCGAACATCGGCGATTCCTCCCTCCGCCTTTGCGTCAGGAGACGTCGCGCCCGGCCGGAAAGCAAGCGCGCGCTATGCCACCCGGGCGCGTACACGAAGTTTTAACCCGACGAATCCCTTTGATATCAACGGCATCACTATAGTTTCGCGTGCGAAATCCCCTTGGACCCTCCCGGCGCAGCCGCTATAAGCCCCCCGTCACCGCCGCCCGGGAGGAGCGCCATGCGCCAGGCCGAAGTCACCCGCGAGACCGCCGAGACCCGTCTTTCGGTCGCCCTCGACCTCGACGGCACCGGCCGGCACGACAACCAGACCGGCGTCGGCTTCTTCGACCACATGCTCGACCAGCTCGCCCGCCACGCCCTCATCGACCTCACCACCCGCGCCGAGGGCGATCTCCACATCGACGATCACCACACCGTCGAGGACATCGGCATCGCCCTCGGCCGCGCCCTTTCCCAGGCCCTCGGCGACAAGCGCGGCATCCGCCGCTACGGCTCGTGCCTCCTCCCCATGGACGAGACGCTCGTCCGCGCCGCCCTCGACCTCTCCGGCCGCCCCTTCCTGGTCTGGAAGGTCGACTTCCCGAGCCCGAAGATCGGCACCTTCGACAGCGAGCTCGTGCGCGAGTTCTTCACCGCCTTCGCGATGAATGCCGGCCTCACCCTCAACCTCGCCCTTCTCGACGGCGCCAACAGCCACCATATCGCCGAGGCCTGCTTCAAGGCCGTCGCCCAGTCCCTCCGCGCCGCCGTCGAGCCCGACCCGCGCAGCCCCGGCGCCATCCCCTCCACCAAGGGCACCCTCTCGGAATGACGACGATCATCGTCGACTACGCCAGCGGCAACCTCCACTCGGCGCTGAAGAGCTTCCAGCGGATGGCCGCCGAAACCGACGCCGGCCCCGTCGCCGTCTCCTCCGACCCCGACACCATCCGCACCGCGTCCCGCATCGTCCTCCCCGGCGTCGGCGCCTTCGCCGACTGCCGCGCCGGCCTCCTCGCCCGCCCCGGCCTCTTCGAGGCCATCGCGGAGCGCGTCATCGCCCAGGGCGCCCCCTTCCTCGGCATCTGCGTCGGCCAGCAGATGCTCGCCACCCGCGGCCTGGAACACGGAGAGACCCCCGGCTTCGACTGGATCCCCGGCGACGTCGTCCGCATCGCCCCCGCCGACCCGTCGCTGAAGGTCCCCCACATGGGCTGGAACGCGCTCGAGATCCTCTCGCCCCACCCCCTCCTCGCCGGCATCGCCTCGGGCGACCACGCCTATTTCGTCCACTCCTACCACCTCCTCCCCGCCGACCCCGCGCACCGGGTCGCCGTCACCGACCACGGCGGTCCGATCACCGCCGCCGTCGCCCGCGACAACCTCTTCGGCACCCAGTTCCACCCGGAAAAGAGCCAGGCCACCGGCCTCCGCCTCATCGCCAACTTCCTGGCCTGGAAACCCTAGCCGGGCGGGGTGGGCACGCGTGCCCAGACAGGCAACAGACTGATTTCGCTCGCATATTCCATTCGCGTCAACCTCGCGTTCACCAAGGTTGACACAACGTTGACGTGCGGGAAAGTTTCGCTGCTT
>NZ_CALLYO010000644.1 GCF_937858865.1 uncultured Amaricoccus sp.
CGCCGGCGGCCCGGCCACCGACTTCCTGATCGAGGGCGCGGCCGCGCACGGGATCCCCGGCCTCGTCAACCTCTTCGGCATCGAGAGCCCCGGCCTCACCGCCTCGCTCGCCATCGCCGAGGAGGTGCTGGCGCTCGCCGGCGTGCCGGCCGCCGCCTGAGCGGAGCCTGACGGGAGGCTGGCTCAGGCCACCACCTGGGCTGCGCGCCGGATGCCGAAGAGGGCGTCCTGCTCGGCGCGTAGCCTGTCGACCAGGCGGCCGGCGGGGATCTCCACGTCTGCGTAGGTCAGCGCCGCATCCTTGGGGATGTCGCGCCGGAGCTTGCAGCCGACCGCGACGCCGATCGGCAGCAGCCCGTCGCGGGCGGTGATCTCGGCGGTCTCCGCCTCGCCGTAGACGGTGTAGCCGCCGAGCGCGTCGATCTCCTCGCCCGCCTTCAGGTCGCGCTTGGCCATCGCCAGCACGTCGAGGCAGGGCGCCCCGATCGGCGTGATCGCGGCGTCCTGCAGGAGCGCGGCGCGGGCGACCGTCACCGGCACCTCGAAGTGGCAGAGGTGATAGGGGGTGTAGAAGCAGTAGAGCGGCCCCTCGCCGAGCTTGTAGAGGTTGAGATAGTGGCGCTGGCGCGGGTGCTCGATGGTGCCGAGCGCCCAGACCCCGGGGCCGGGCTCGCAGCCGACCACATAGTCGACGATGCCGGGCCCGGCGAGGATCTCGTCGGCGTCGTAGCGCTTGGCCGCCTGGGTGATCGGCGTGCCGGGATCGAAGGTGTAGCCGTGCATGCCGCGCCTGGCCACCGTCATGCCGGAGGCGTTGGCGGCCACCGTCATCTCGAAACTGACCTTGGTGCCGTCGGCGAAGGACGTCACCAGGTAGGGGTTCTGCCCCCAGCGCTTGGCGAAGCCCTCCTGGGTGGTCGGGTTGCGGTAGGGGTCCTGCAGCCCCTTGATGTTGCCGAGGAGGACGGGCCGCACGCCCAGGCCCTTGATGAAGCGGTGGAGGTTGCCGATGACGCCGGGCTGGTCGCCGTCGACGTCGGTGAAGACGACGCCGGCCTTGTCGGCCTTGTGCTTGAAGAGCGGCCCCAGCGTGCCGTCGAGCTCGGGGTTCATCAGGAGCACATGCTTGCCGTGCTCGATTGCGGCGAGGACCGGCGCGATCGCGTCCTCGACGGCACCGGTGACGTCGAGCAGCACGTCGATGTGCGGGCTGGTCGCCACCAGCATCGCGTCCTC
>NZ_CALLYO010000645.1 GCF_937858865.1 uncultured Amaricoccus sp.
GCTCTGCCGCAGCCGCGTGCAGTGCTGGTGGTGTCGGCGCATTGGTTCATCGGCGCGACCGCCGTGACCGCGATGGCGCGGCCGCGCACTATCCATGACTTCTATGGCTTCCCCGACGAGCTGTTCGCCTTCGACTATCCCGCACCGGGCCTGCCGGAGTTGGCAGGTGAAGTGGCGGAAGTCGTCAAGCCGCACTGGGTCGGTGCGGACCGTGATCAATGGGGGTTGGACCACGGCACCTGGAGCGTGCTTGCGCACCTGTTCCCCCAAGCCGATGTTCCCGTCGTGCAGCTGTCGATCAACGCGCTCAAGCCGCTCGACTATCACATCGAGCTTGCCACGAAGCTGAGCAAGCTGCGCGAACGTGGCGTCATGATCATCTCGAGCGGCAACGTGGTGCACAACCTCAGCCGCATCGAATGGAACCGTCCTGACGCCGGTACCGACTGGGCCCGCCGCTTCGACGACATGGTCGCCCGCCAGATGACCGAGGCGCCCGCCGACATTCTGAAGTCCCTGGAGCATCCCGACTTCGATCTGGCGGTACCCACCCCCGACCACTTCATTCCGTTGCTCTACACCGCCGGGCTCGCGGCCGCGGGAACCGATGCTCAGGCCCTGCTGCGCGGCTATGCCATGGGATCGCTCTCGATGAGCTGCTACGGCGTCGGCATGGACGGCGTGATCTGCGAAGTGGGCGACGGCGCTGCCCAGCTGCCCCACGGGGTGCCGCCCGATCAAACCAACAGCTGAGACTGGCGATCGCGCCGAGCGGTCGAACGAGGCCCACCCGCTGGATGTGCTTCCGATGCCCGGCGAACCCGGAGCCAGTCTGGGGAGCAGACTTCTTCCACTTCGGATGCAATCATCTTCCCGGCGGCTGGATTATCATTCCACCTGAACAGGTCCATGTTCTCCCCACAGACGACGCGGATGCGCGTCCCCCTCAAGGAGAACCGACATGAACATTTCTATTCTCGGCACCGGCAACATGGCCACCGGCCTCGCCGTGCTCTTCGCCAAGGCCAGTCACACCGTCACCCTTGGATCGCGCGACGCCGAGAAGGCGAAGACGGTCGCCAACACAGTCGGCAACGGCATTGCCGGTGCGGAGCTCGCCGACGCGGCAGGCAAGGCTGATCTGTTGGTGCTGGCGGTGCCGTTCGACGCTGCCGCGGAGGTCATCCGCGCCGCAGGCGATCTCACGGGAAAAACCGTCGTCGACATCACCAACCCGATGACCGCCGACTACTCCGCTCTGACCATCGGCCACACCACCAGCGCCGCCGAAGAAATCCAGAAGCTCGCGCCCACGGCCAAGGTCGTGAAGGCCTTCAACACCGTCTTCGCCTCCGTGCTCCAGGCCGATGGCAAGGCAGCGGGCCGGCCCGCCACCGTTTTCGTAGCCGGTGACGACGCTGACGCGCGCAAGACCGTCTCTGACCTTGCCATCAGCGCCGGGCTCGAGGCGATCGAAACCGGCGGGCTCGCTTCCGCCCGGTACCTCGAGCCAGTCGCCGGCCTCAATATCGCGCTCGGCTACGGCCTCGGCCACGGCACCGACATCGCCCCGACCTGGCAGCGCGCTGCCTGAGCTCATCTCACACAAACAAGGATCACGATCATGACCTACGCCACCGCCTCTGACGCAGCCCGTCCGTCCTTCGTTGCCGGCGTCAGCAACGCCGATCTCGCCGCGCTCCTTCTGCGCGTCTCGATCGGCATCCTCTTCCTCGCTCATGCTGGGCTGAAGCTCTTCGTCTTCACGCCGGCCGGGACGGCCGGCTTCTTCGAGAGCCTCGGCTTCCCCGGGCCGCTCGCCTATCTCGTCATTGCCGCCGAGTTGCTCGGAGGCGTCGCGCTGATCCTCGGCGTCTGGACGCGCGGGGTCTCGCTGGCGCTGATCCCGGTTCTGCTCGGCTCGATCTACGCCCCGCACGGCGCGGCCGGGTTCTTCTTCTCCAACGAGGGCGGCGGCTGGGAGTTTCCGGCCTTCTGGGCAATCGCGCTGGTCGTCCAGGCAATGCTCGGCGACGGCGCCTACGCGCTCCGGCGCGGCCGGGCCTGACCTTCAGCCATCATCAGCCGCGGCCGGTTCGCCCTTGGCCGCGGCAGGTATCTTGCAACATCCGTCGAGGACAGAGACATGCTGGTGAATGGCAAATGGACGGCCGAGTGGCACCCGGTTCAGGCCAAGGACGAGAAAGGCGGCTTCGTCCGTCAGACCTCGAGCTTCCGCAACTGGGTCACGCCCGACGGAAGTGCTGGGCCGACCGGCGCGGGCGGCTTTGCGGCTGAAGCGGGACGCTACCACCTTTACGTCGCGCTGATCTGTCCCTGGGCCTCGCGCACGTTGATCGGCCGCAAGCTGAAAAAGCTCGACGATGTGATCTCGCTCTCGGTCGTCGAGCCGGCGCTGACCGACCAAGGCTGGCGCTTCGGCGACTACCCGGGGTCCGACCGCGACGAGCTGAACCGCGCCACTTATGTGCACGAAATCTACACGCGCGCGGACCCGGCTTTCACCGGACGGGCGACGGTACCGGTGCTGTGGGACAAGCAGCGCGGAACGATCGTCAGCAATGAGTCCGCGGACATCCTCCGGATGCTGAACGGCGGCTTCGGGGCGCTTGCCGACGAGACCGTCGATCTCTATCCAGCCCACCTGCGCGACGCGATCGACTCTCTGAACGCACGCATCTACCCGAGCCTCAACAACGGGGTTTACCGGGCCGGGTTCGGGACGACCCAGGTGGCATACGAGGAGGCCGTCGCGGATGTCTTCGCCATGCTCGACGAGCTCGAGCAGCGCCTCGTCGACGGACGGGCCTTCCTGTTCGGCGACGAGCTGACGGAGGCGGACATCCGACTGTTCGTGACCCTGGTTCGGTTCGATCCGGCCTATTATGGGCTGTTCAGGACAAACCTGCGGCGGCTCGCCGACTATCCGCGGCTCAGCGCCTACCTCGAGCGGGCGCTCGCAGTCCCCGGCGTGCGCGAGACAGTGAACCTGAACCACATCAAGCGCGGCTACTACTCCATCAAAGCGCTGAACCCGAGCGGCATCGTGCCCACCGGGCCTGAGCTCGCCTGGGCCGCGTGACCCTGGCGCTCAGGGCGAGACCTGCGTCGTGCCGCGGCGGTGTCATGCAGGTACCTCTTCACGGGTCGCGGAAGCCGCCCCCAGGTGGCCGGACGGGCCGCTCAGAAATCGGTCTCAAGGTAAACGCCGGCGCAGTCGAAGGCGACGGCGGCCGCGGTGGCGCCGTTGTTCATGAAGAGCCG
>NZ_CALLYO010000646.1 GCF_937858865.1 uncultured Amaricoccus sp.
CTCCGCACCCTGCGCCGCCTCGGCGCGCGATCCTTGCCCGCGGCCTCGCGCGCGTGACACTGCTTACACCGCCGGCTGCCGCTCCAGTGAGAGATAGCGCTGATGCAGCATGCAGGCGGCGCCGAACGCCGCGCCGATGCCGGGGGCGTCGTGGGTGCTGACCGCGGGCAGCGGGAAGCTCGGCTCCTGCATCGCCCGGACATGCGCCGACACCCGCGCCGCCACCAGCGGGTAGAGCGGCGCCAGCGACCCGCCGAGGACGACATGGTCGGGGTCGATCACCCGCGCCGTCTGCACCAGCGCATGCGCGAGCCCCCGCGCCCAGTCCTCCGCCACCGCCACCGCCCCCGGCTCGCGGTCGCGCACGTCGGCGAGGAAGTCCTCGAGCCGCGGCGCGGCGACCCCCGAGCGGGCGGCGAAGGCCGCCAGCACGCTCTCGAGCCCGATCAGCTCCTCGAGGTTGCGCATCGTCCCGTCCGGCCCCGGCACCGCCATGTGGCCGATCTCCCCGGCGAGCCCGTGCGCGCCGCGGAAGAGCACCCCGTCGATGACGATCCCCCCGCCCACCCCGGTCTCGAGCACGAGAAAGAGCGTCACCCCGGCCCGTGCCTGCCGCCGCCCATAAGTGGCGCCGATCGCGAAGCTGTTGGCGTCGTTCTCGACCACGACCGGCAGCGGCACCGGCAGCGCCCGCCGCACCAGCGCCGGCGTGTCCACCTCCCGCCAGCGCAGCAGCGGGGCGACCCGCACGAAGCCGCCGGGGTCGAGCTGCGCCGGCAGCGACACGCCGACCCCCTCGCAGCGCCCGAGCCGCTCCGCCCCGACCGCCCGGAAGGCGAGCCCGAGCGCCTGCCCGATAGCCGCCTCCGGCGCGACCGCCGCCCCGGCGAAGGGCTCGACCTGATGCGCGACGAGCCGCGCCTCGAGGTCGATCTCCGCCGTCGCGATATGCTCGACCCCGATCTCCACCCCGAGGAAGAAGACGGCGTCGGGCACCAGCTCGAACATGATCCCCGGCCGTCCCGCCCGCGGCGGTGCCGGCCGCCCCGGCCGCTCCTCCGCCGTCTCCCGCACCAGCCCCGAGGCGAGCAGCGCCGCGATGATATGCCCCGACGAGGATCGGTTGAGCCGCAGCTTCCGCGCCAGCTCGGCGCGGCTCAGCCGCCCGAACCGGTGCAGCGCCCTCAGTACGGCCGCCTCGTTGCTCTGCCGGAGGCGGCTCGGCGAGATCGCGGTCAGCGCGGGGTCGCTCAACGCATCGCCGCCTTTTGCTGCGGCAACCATACTGAATTGTTGCCTGTTGCAACAAATCAGCCAGCCTACCGCCCTGTCAAGCGCTCCGGTCACCCGGACGACAGCCAAACCCGTCAGGGCCACAACAAGATTTCTGTTCAGCGGCACTCATGTTGCAGCGCACACTACATACGACCGGTGCCAGCGCAAGATTATTGCGCCATGCTCCTCCGCGGTTATGCTCACGACGCAACAAATCATTGTCTGGCTGGCGCGAATAGGTTAATCCACGTCGAGGGGGAGCCCGATGCGACCGGCGCCGGATGGCGCGGCGGAGCGCCCCGCGGCAAGCGCCCGCTGGGCGGCCGGCAAAGCAAACCCCGGGACCGGTCGCGGGCCTGGGGCCAACTGGAGGAAGCACATGCGACACCATCTCAAGGCGGGCGGGGCGACCCTCCTGATAGGGCTGCTGGCCGGATCGATGCCCGCGCTCGCCGACTTCTGGTCCGACGCCGGGGCCAAGTTCCAGGGCGTCACGCTGCACGGCGTCACCGAGAGCACGCCGCCGTCCAACTACGTCAAGGACGTGCTCGCGCCCGAGTTCACCGAGAAGACCGGGATCAAGGTCGAGATCGAGACGACCTCCTGGGACCAGATGTACGACAAGGCCATCAAGGACATGGAAGCCGGCACCGGCATCTATGACATGGTCTACATCGAGCAGGACATCATCTACGCCTACCTGGCGCGGAACTTCCTCGTCGACATCACCAAGGCGCTCGCCGACGACCCGTCGCTGAAGGCGCCGGACTTCTCCGAGGAGGCCTTCACCAGCTTCGCCGACTACTTCAAGAACGCCGACGGCGACCTGATGGGCCTTCCGATGGAGGCCTTCATCAAGATCTACCTCTACCGGACCGACCTCTTCAACGACCCCGAGATCCAGGCCGCCTTCAAGGAGAAGACCGGCAAGGACCTGAAGCCGGCGACGACCCACGAGGAATATACCGAGATCGCCGAGTTCTTCACCGAATGGGGCCAGGGCAAGGACATCTGGGGCACCACCGCCCAGGCGCACACCGGGCACCCGGCCTCCTGGTACGAGTTCTTCGAGTCGATCGCCCCGACCTTCGGCGTCTACAACTGGGGCATCGACGCCGACAACAACTACGCCGCCTCCGTCGCCAACGGCGGCCGGATGAACAGCGACGAGGCCAAGGCGGCGCTGAAGTACTGGCTGCACCTGCGCGACATCGCCCCGCCCGAGTCGGCCGCCTCGACCTGGACCGAGACCGCGACGACCTTCGCCGCCGGCCGCGCCGCCCAGGGCCTCATCTACGGCGAGAACGCCGCCTGGATCGCCTCCGACCCGGAGAAGTCGCGCGTCGTCGGCAACGTCGGCGTGGCGCTGCCCCCGACCGAGCCCGGCGTCCTCGAGCAGGTCGAGGCCGGCGAGGGCTACATCGGCTACTACGACGGCGGCGCCTTCGGCCTGCCCATCACCTCGAAGAACCAGGAAGCGGCGCTGCTCTTCCTGCAGTACATCGGCCAGGACTCGGTGCAGGGTCCCTGGGCGGTCGCCGGCTCGCGCATCACCAACACCGCGACCTACGACGACCCGGCGGTGCAGGAGCTCGACAAGAAGCTCGGCGGCTACTTCACCATGCTGCGCGACCAGGGCAAGCTCTTCGCCGGCGCCCCGCCGTTCCCGTTCCACGCCCAGGTCCGCGAGGCCACCGCGCCGATCTTCTACGAGATCCTGACCGGCGCCATCGAGCCCGACGCCGGCCTCGACCAGATGGCGGCCAAGGCCGAGGAAGAGCTGACCAACCTCGGCTACCGCAAGTAGCGCCGCCGGCGCCACCGCCGGCCGGGCAGCGCGCCCCGGCCGGCACCCCCACCGCTGATCTCCGAGGAGGGACGGATGCGATCGAACAAGGTCGGGTGGCTCCTGCTCACCCCCACGCTCCTCCTGCTCGGCGTCTTCGGCATCCTGCCGTTCATCTACGTCCTCTTCCTCTCCTTCCACCAGTGGAACCCCTTCGGCGCCAGCCCCGACCGCATCTTCATCTGGGGCAACAACTTCCGGCGCCTCGTCTTCGACGGCGAGTTCCTCCTCTCGATCTGGGTGACGCTGAAGTTCGCCTTCTTCGCCGTCTTCTCCGAGATCGTCATCGGCTACCTGCTCGCCCAGCTCTTCATGCGCGAGTTCCCGGGCCGCGCCGTCTTCCGCACCATCCACACCCTGCCCTTGATCGTCGCGCCGATCGTCGTCGGCTCGGTCTGGCGGCTGATGACGACGCCCTCGATCGGCATCATCCCCTACTACGCCAACCAGCTCTTCGGCATCGACATCAACATCGGCCGCGACGCCGGCACCGCCTTCATGTTCACCGTCATCATGGACATCTGGCACTGGACGCCGCTCGTCACGCTGACGCTCCTCGCCGCCCTCCTCTCGCTCCCCAAGGAGCCCTTCGAGCAGGCGCAGATCGACGGCGCCAGCCGCGCCCAGATCTTCTGGCACATCACGCTCCCGATGATCCGCCCGGCGATCCTCGCCACCGTCTTCATCCGCCTGATGGACGCGCTCCGCACCGTCGACGAGGTCTGGATGCTGACCGGCGGCGGCCCCGGCGCCGCGACCCGCTACATCGGCCTCCACATCTGGAAGGTCGTCTTCCCGAAGACCGACTACGGCTACGGCTCGGCCATCTCGGTCATCGTCCTCTACCTGACCCTCGTCATGTGCTGGATGCTCTACGTCGGGCTGGTGGCGCCCAGGAACAAGGGGAACTGACATGCGCCCGTCGAACCCCTGGCTGAACGTCGCCCTCTGGGTGATCCTCTCCTTCACCACCCTCTTCCCGATCTACTGGCTCTTCGTCATCTCGGTGAAGCCGGCCGTCGACCTCTTCACCACCCCCAGCGTCATCCTCGACACCGTCTACTGGCGGAACTACGTCGAGGTCTTCCACGACCCGACGCTGCGCCGCTACATGACGAACTCGCTCATCGTCTCGACCGGCAACGCGGTGCTCTGCAGCGTGCTCGCCTTCATGGCCTGCTACGCGCTGTCGCGCTACGACATCGGCGGCAAGGAGAACATCTTCTTCTGGACCATCACCAACCGCATGGCGCCCGCCGCGGTCTTCCTGCTGCCCTTCTTCCTCCTCTTCACCAAGGTCTTCGTGATCGGCGACTTCAAGCTCTACGACACGCGCATCGGCCTCATCCTGCTCTACTCGACCTTCAACCTGCCCTTCGCCATCTGGACGCTGCGCCCCACCATCGACGGCATCCCGCGCGAGCTCGACGAGGCAGCGACCGTCGACGGCGCCTCCACCTGGCAGACCATCCGCGAGGTGATCTGGCCGCTCGCCAAGCCCGGCCTCGCCGTCACCTTCATCCTGATCTGGGTCTTCGCCTGGAACGAGTTCCTGCTCGCCGCGACACTGACCAGCTTCAACGCCCGCACCATCACCACCGGCCTCTCGGAGTACGTGACGACGACCGGCACCGAATGGGGCAAGATGGCCGCCATCTCCATCTTCACCCTGATCCCGGCGCTCATCATCTTCTCGATGGTGCAGCGGCACATCGTCGCCGGCCTCACCTTCGGCGCGGTGAAGGAGTAGCGCCATGGCCGAACCGCTCGAGCCTGTCATCGACCTCGAGGCCGTCGACGAGGAGGCGCAGGAGGTCGCCGCCCGCGCCGCCCGCCGCGGCTTCCTGCCGATCCAGACCAACTGGTTCGACCGGCTCTTCATCGCCATCTACATCGCCGTCGCGCTCATCCTCCTCTGGATGCGCTTCCTCGAGCCCGCCGGCGTCTCGATCTACCTCTGCTACGTCCTGGTGCTCGTCCTCGGCGCCGTCATCATCCGCAAGGGCTGACGCCCAAGGAGCTCCCCCGCATGAAGGCCCTCGTCCTCGAAGAGAAGCACAGGCTCTCCCTCCGCGACTTCCCGATCGAGCGCGAGGAGACGCTCGGCCCCCGCGACGTGCGCATCAAGCTGCATACCGTCGGAATCTGCGGCTCCGACGTCCACTACTACACCCACGGTGCCATCGGCCCCTTCGTCGTCAAGGAGCCGATGATCCTCGGCCACGAGGCCTCCGGCACCGTCGTCGAGATAGGCCCCGGGGTGAAGACGCTGAAGGTCGGCGACCGGGTCTGCATGGAGCCGGGCATCCCCGACCCCGACAGCCGCGCCACCCGCCTCGGCATCTACAACGTCGACCCGGCGGTGCGCTTCTGGGCGACGCCGCCGATCCACGGCATCCTCCGCCCCACCGTCGTCCACCCCGAGCTCTTCACCTTCAAGCTGCCGGACAACGTCAGCTTCGCCGAAGCCGCCATGGTCGAGCCCCTCGCCGTCGGCGTCCACGGCGCCACCAAGGCCGCGGTCAGGCCCGGCGACATCGGCGTCGTGATCGGCGCCGGCCCGATCGGCCTCGTCACCGCCCTCTCGCTGCTGGCCGCCGGCTGCGCCCGCGTCTACGTCTCCGACGTCGACGAGGCCAAGCTCGCCCTCGCCGCCAGCCTCGGCCCGATCACCCCGGTCAACGTCCGCTCCCGGGACCTCGCGAAGGCCGTCCTCGCCGCCACCGACGGCTGGGGCGCCGACGTCGTCGTCGAATGCTCCGGCAACCCGAAGGGCGCGAGCGGGGTCTTCGAGCCGCTCTGCCCCGGCGGCCGCGTCGTCTTCATCGGCGGCCAGTCCGAGCCCGTCGCCTACGACGTCGGCGCCGCGATGGTGCGCGAGGCCCGCGTCGAGCACGTCTTCCGCTATGCCCACGTCTTCCCGCGCTGCATCGCCATGCTGTCGTCCGGCGCCATCGACGTGAAGCCGCTGATCACCCGCACCTTCGGCTTCGACGAGAGCGTCGAGGCCTTCGAGCTCGCCGCCTCCGCCCCGCCGGGCGAGGTGAAGATGCAGATCGAGATGCCGGCGTAAGGGGGACGGTCATGGCCGAGGTTACCGTCAGGAACGTGAAGAAGCGCTACGGCACCGTGCAGGTGATGCACGGGGTCTCCGTCGACATCGAGGACGGCCAGTTCGTCGTCCTCGTCGGCCCCTCCGGCTGCGGCAAGTCGACGCTGCTCCGGATGATCGCCGGCCTCGAGCAGATCTCCGAGGGCCAGATCTCGATCGGCGGCCGCGTCGTCAACGACGTGATGCCGAAGGACCGCGACATCGCCATGGTGTTCCAGTCCTACGCCCTCTACCCGCACAAGACCGTCGCCGAGAACATGGGCTTCGCGCTGAAGATCAAGGGCGCGCCGAAGTCCGAGATCGACGCCAAGGTGCAGAAGGCCGCCTCGATCCTCGACCTCGGGCACCTGCTCGACCGCTACCCCAAGCAGCTCTCCGGCGGCCAGCGCCAGCGCGTCGCCATGGGCCGCGCCATCGTCCGCGACCCCGCCGTCTTCCTCTTCGACGAGCCGCTCTCCAACCTCGACGCCAAGCTCCGCGTCGCCATGCGCGTCGAGATCAAGGAGCTGCACCAGCGCCTCGGCACCACCATCGTCTACGTCACCCACGACCAGATCGAGGCGATGACCATGGCCGACAAGATCGTCGTCATGCGCGACGGCCGGGTCGAGCAGATCGGCGCCCCGCTCGAGCTCTACGACCACCCATCCAACACCTTCGTCGCCGGCTTCATCGGCTCGCCGGCGATGAACTTCATCAAGGGCAAGGTCGAGGCCCCCGGCACCTTCCTCGCCGAGGGCGGCGCCCGCCTCCCCCTCCCCGAGGTCTCCGCCGAGGCCGGCCGCCCCATCGTCTACGGCATCCGCCCCGAGCATATCGACATCGGCGAGGGCGGCGTCGCCGCCCGCGTCTCGGTCCTCGAGCCCACCGGCTCCGAGACCCAGGTCTTCGCCAGGCTCGGCACCGACTCGATCGACGCCGTGGTCAAGGACCGGCTCACCGTCCAGCCCGGCACCGAGATCCCCCTCCGCATCGACCCC
Organism: uncultured Amaricoccus sp.; assembly: GCF_937858865.1. Lineage (GTDB taxonomy): Bacteria > Pseudomonadota > Alphaproteobacteria > Rhodobacterales > Rhodobacteraceae > Amaricoccus. The sequence goes on from NZ_CALLYO010000646.1 coordinate 7,214, forward strand.
CGCCGCGTCCACGTCTTCGACGGCGCAAGCGGCGCCCGGATCTGATGCCGGCCTTCTCGGCCAGGCGCGTCATCGTCACCGGCGCCGGCAAGGGCATCGGCCGGGCCACCGCCGTCATGCTCTCCCGCCGCGGCGCCCAGGTGATCGCCCTCTACCGCTCCGAGGCGGACCTCGCCTCCCTCGCCGCCGAGACCGGCTGCCGCACCATCGCCGTCGACCTCGCCGACCCGGAGGCGACCCGCGCCGCCGCCCGCGCCGCGCTCCCGGCCGATCTCCTCGTCAACAACGCCGGCACCACCGAGCTCGACCCCTTCCTCGAGCTCCCCGAGGCGCACCTCGACCTGCTCTATTCGGTCAACCTGCGCTCGCCGATGATCCTGGCGCAGGAATACGCCCGCGCCCTCGTCGCCGAGGGCCGCAAGGGCGCCATCGTCAACGTCTCCAGCATGTCCGCCTTCATCGGCTTCCGCGACCATGCCGCCTATTGCGCCTCCAAGGCCGGCCTCGACGGCATGACCCGGGTGATGGCGGTCGAGCTCGGCCCCCTCGGCATCCGCGTCAACCCGTCAACCCCACCGTCACCCTCACGCCGATGGCGGTGAAGGCCTGGTCCGACGAGGAGAAGGCCGCCGGCATGCTCCGCCGCATCCCGATGGGCCGCTTCGCCGACCCCGACGACATCGCCGAGGTCATCCTCTTCCTCCTCTCCGACGCCGCCGCCATGGTGCACGGCGTCTCGCTGCCGGT
>NZ_CALLYO010000647.1 GCF_937858865.1 uncultured Amaricoccus sp.
GAGGACGCGCGCGCCCTCGATCCCCTGCCGCGCGGTGGCGACGATGCGGGCGCCGTTCAGCCGCGCCCCCTCCCCCGCCACGGCGGCATAGGTGCGGCCGAGCGCGGGCAGGTGGACGAGGGCCGCGACCGGGCGGCCGGCCTCGACCACGGCGAGGGACAGCGCCCAGCCCTTCTCGCCGGCGAGGAAGGCGCGGGTGCCGTCGATCGGGTCGACGACGAAGACCCGCGGCGCGCCGAGGCGCGCGGGGTCGTCCTCGCTCTCCTCCGAGAGCCAGCCGTAGCCGGGGCGGGCCGAAAGCAGCCGCTCGGCGAGCAGCCGGTCGACCGCTATGTCGGCCGCGCTGACCGGGCCGAGGCCGCCCGCCTTCTCGCGTACCGGCCCGGGGTCGTGGACGCGGGCGAGGGCGAGCGCACCCGCCTCGCGCGCCGCCGCCTCGAGGAGCGCGAGGTCAGCTTCCGGCAATCACCAGGCCCTCGACGAGGAGGCTCGGCACCAGGCGCGAGCGATGCGGCAGCGCGTCGTTCGCCGGGCGGATCGTCTTCAGCATCGCGCGGAGGTTGCCGGCAACCGTGCATTCGTTGACCGGGCGGACGATCTCGCCCTTCTCGACCCAGAAGCCGCTCGCGCCGCGGGAATAGTCGCCGGTCGTCGGGTTGATCGAGGCGCCGATGAGCTCGGTGACGAGGAGGCCCGTCCCCATCTCGGCGAGGAGCTGGTCGCGGGTGACCGCGCCCGGGGTCAGCGTCAGGTTGCCGGCCGAGGGCGAGGGCGGCGAGGCGGTGCCGCGGGCGGCGTTGCCGGTGCTGGCGAGGCCGAGCTGGCGGCCGGTGGCGAGATCGAGGATCCAGCTCTCCAGCACGCCCCCCGCCACCAGCGCCCGGCGGGCGCAGGGCAGGCCCTCGGCGTCGAACGGGCGCGAGCCGGCGATGCGCGGGCGGAAGGGCTCCTCGACGAGGTCGATGCCGGCGGGGAGCACGCGCTCGCCCATGGCGTCCTTCAGCCAGCTCGCGCCGCGGGCGACCGAGAGGCCGTTGATCGCCTGCACCAGGTGGCCGATCAGGCCGGAGGCGACGCGCTCGTCGTAGACGACGGGCCAGGCGCCGGTCGGGGGCTTGGCGGCGCCGGCCCGGGCCGCGGCGCGCTCGCCGGCGAGCCGGCCGATCCCGGCCGGGTCGGGCAGGTCGGCGTGGTGGGTGCGGCTCTCGAAGGCATAGTCGCGCTCCATGCCGGTGCCCTCGCCGGAGATCGCCACCGCCTGCACCGAATGGCCGGTGCGGGCGTAGCCGCCGGAGAAGCCGTTCGTCGCCGCGAGATGCACGCGCGAGGCCGACCAGCCGGCCCCGGCCCCGTCCATCCGGGTGACCCCGGGGACGGCGAGCGCCGCCGCCTCGGCGGCGAGCGCCGCCTCGCGGAGCGCGTCGGGCGAGGGCAAGGGCGCGGCGTCCGCGAGGTCTAGAGCGGCGACGTCCCAGCCGCGCGCCAGCTGCTCCGGCGCGGCGAGGCCGCACCAGGGGTCCTCCGGCGCCTCGCGCGCCATGGCGACGGCGCGCTCGGCCATGGCGGCGATCGTCGCGGCGCGGGTGTCGCTGGCCGAGACGCAGGCCTGGCGCCGGCCGAGGAGCACGCGCAGGCCGAGGTCGATCCCCTCCGCCCGCTCGGCCTGCTCGAGCGCGCCGTTCCGCACCTCGATCGAGAGGCTGTCGCCGGCCACCACGATCGCGTCCGCCGCCTCGGCGCCGGCGGCGCGGGCCGCGTCGAGCAGCCGTCCGGCCAGCGCCTCGAGATCCTCCGCCATGCTCGCACCTGCCTCGTCGGGGTTCGCCGCTACCTAGGCGCTTTCGCCCGCGGCGGCAACCTCGGGCAAGCTCCGGCCGTACCCCCTTGCCTTTCCCGCCCCGAGCGCCTTTCATCCCGGCAGGTGACCGCCTCGAGAGGGAAAGCGCATGGGCCAGCTCGACGGCAAGTCGGTGATCCTGACCGGGGCGAGCCGCGGCATCGGCGCCGCCGCCGCCGAGGCGATGGCGGCGGAGGGGGCGCGGCTCCTGCTGCTCGCCCGCTCGGCCGAGGGGATCACGGGGCTCGCCACCTACCTGCGGCGGAGCGGCGCCCAGGCCGAGGCGATGACCTGCGACGTCGCGGAATGGACCCAGGTGCAGGCCGCGGTCGCCCGCGCGCACGAGGCCTTCGGCCGCATCGACGCGCTGGTCAACAACGCCGGCGTCATCGAGCCGATCGGCCCGCTCGCCGCCGCCGACCCGCGCGCCTGGGCGCATGCCGCCGACGTCAACTTCAAGGGCGTCTTCTTCGGCACCCGCGCCGTCCTGCCCGGGATGCGGGCGCAGGGCTCGGGCACCATCGTCAACCTCGGCTCGGGCGCGGCGCACAACCCGCTCGAGGGCTGGAGCCAGTACTGCTCGGCCAAGGCCGCGGCGGCGATGCTGACCCGCTGCACCCACCTCGAGAACCGCGGCCGCGGCGTCCGCGTCTTCTCGCTCTCGCCGGGGACGGTCGCCACCGACATGCAGCGGACGATCCGGGCGAGCGGGATCAACCCGGTCAGCCAGATGGACTTCTCCGCCCACGCCCCGGTCGAGCACCCCGCCCGCGCCCTCGTCTGGCTGCTGACCGAGGACGCCGCCCCCTTCGCCGGCGAGGAGATCTCGCTCCGCGACCCGGAGATGCGCGCCCGGATCGGCCTTCCCCCGGCCTGACCCCGGGGCGAAGAAGGGCAGCGCCCTCCCCGCCTGTCCCCGCCCGACGCCCTGCGTCGGGCAGCGCCCGCACCGCCCCCCCGGGGCGGGCGCTTCTCGCCCACCCCGCGGCGCGGGCGCTGCCCTCGTCTCCCCGGATCGGCCGCGCTCAGTCCTTGCCGCGGGCCACAAACGCGGCAAACGCCTCGGCATAGTCCGGATGCCAGCGCGACAGCGCCGGGCGGTTCTCGACGATATCGCCCGCCGCCCAGAGGATGCGCCGCTCGTCGAGCGCGCGCGACACGTCGTTGTCTGGGCAGAGGATGTAGAAATCCCCCGCCGCCACCCGCCCGAGCATGAAGTCGACCGTCTCCTCCGGCGTCCAGGCCGCCGCCGGCTTCTCGGTGCGGTCCCCGCGCGTCAGCGGCGTGAAGACGAAGCCCGGGATGAAGAGGTGCGCGGTGATCCCGCTCCCCTCGCCCTGGCGCAACTCGTGGGCGAGCGCCTCGGTGAAGGCCTTCACCCCCGCCTTGGAGACGTTGTAGGCCGGATTGCCCGGCGGCGTGGTGATCCCCTGCTTCGAGCCGGTGTTGACGACGAGCCCCGGCCGCCCGGTCGCCCGGCTGCGGGCGATCATGTTCGGCACGAAGGCCTGGGTGCCGTTGATGACGCCCCAGAGATTGACCGAGAGCACCTTCTCCCAGGTCTCCGCCGGCCCGAGGACGGTCGAGGGCGGCTCGATGCCGGCATTGTTCATCAGCACGTCGGTGCCGCCCCAGCGGCTGGCGACCGTGGCCTCGAGCCCCTGCACCTCGTCGAGGCGCGCGACGTTGGCGTCGACCGCCATCACCGCGTCCGCCCCGCGCGGCGCCGCGGCGGCGATCCGGTCGGCGGCGGCCGCCAGCCGGTCGGCGCCGAGATCGGCGATGCAGACCCGGAGCCCCATGGCGGCGAGGCGGCAGGCGGCGGCAAGGCCGATGCCCGAGGCGCCGCCGGTGACGACGGCGATGGAGTCGGGAACGAGGGCGGGATGGGACATGGTCGTCATATACCTCGGGCGCTGGCCGGAACCACCATCACCTTGACCTCGCCGGCCCGGGCCGGGCTCGCGATCGCCTCCATGGCCTCGGCAAGCGGGATGCGGCGCGAGACGAGCGGCGCGACCGCCACGCGGCCACGCGCGATCAGCTCGGCGGCGCGGGTCTGGGTGAAGGGGTTGATGTAGGAGAAGTAGAGCTGCACCTCGCGCACCAGGTGGTCGAAGGGCTCGATCGCCACCCGCTCGCCGCGCGGCAGCACGCCGAGGACGACGACCCGCCCGCCGGCGCGGGTGAGGCCACCCGCCTCGGCCACCGTCTCCGGCACGCCGGCGCATTCGAGCGTCAGGTCCGCCCCCTCGGGCCAGACCGCCCGCACCCCGGCGGCATCGCCCGCCGTCGCCGCCGCCCCGATCGTCGCCGCCAGCGCGCGCTTCCCGGGGTTGCGGGTCAGCAGCAGCACCTCGGCGCCGGCCAGCGCGGCGAGCTGCAGCGCGAGGAGCCCGATCACCCCGCCGCCGATGACCAGCACCCGCTCGCCCGGGCGCGGGTTGCCGATGTCGACGCCGTGCAACGTGCAGGCGAGCGGCTCGCAGAAGGCGCCCCGCTCGGGATCGAGGTCCACCGGCAGCACCACCGCCTTGCCGGCGGGAAAGACCGCATATTCGGCGAAGCCGCCGTCGCGGTGGATGCCGGTCGCGACGTTGCTGGCGCAGAGGTTCACCTTGCCGCGCAGGCAGGCGTCGCACCGGCCGCACCAGTCGTTCGGATCGCAGGTGACGAGCGCACCCTCGGGCACGTCGACGCCCGCCCCGCGGCCGACGACGGTGCCGGCGAACTCGTGCCCGAGCGTCACCGGCGGCGCCGAGGGGAACTCGCCCTTGAACAGATGCCGGTCGGTGCCGCAGATCCCCGCTGCGGCAACGCGCACCAGAATCTCCCCCGGCCCCGGATCGGGTACCGGCACCTCCTCGAGACGAAGATCGCCGATCCCGTGCAGCCGCACCGCCAGCATCGCTCCCGCCTCCTCCCGCCTGGCCCCGGCTACATTCGCACGGGACAGGGCGCGGGAGTCAACCGCGGCCGCGGACGAGGTGGGCGACGACCGAGATGGCGAAGAGCACGATGGCGACGAAGAAGATGATCTTGGCGATCGAGATCGCCGCGCCGGCGATGCCGCCGAAGCCGAGGATCGCCGCGACCAGCGCGATGACGAGGAAGGCGAGCGCCCATCCGAGCATGTCCGTATCTCCCGCATTGCGGACCCGGCGGTGAAACGCGCCGCGCGCCCGGTCGTTCCCCGCGCCGCGCTCAGATCAGCGGCCGGCACGGGCCCTCGACCCGCTCGTAGGAGCCGATCCGCTCGAGCTCGCGGCGGGCGAGGATGACGATCGCGTCCTCGCTCCAGCGCACCACCTCCTGCTCGCGCAGCCGCCGCAGCGTGCGGCTGAGGTGCACGGTGGTGATCCCGAGCGCATCGGCGAAATGCGCCTGGGTGAAGGGCGCGCGCAGCGCGTCGTTGCCGGCGTAGCCCACCGCCTCGGCGCGGTCGTAGAGATGCAGGATCAGGTAGGCGACCCGCTCGATCGCGTTGCGCTGGCCGACGCTCAGCAGGTGCCCGTCGAGCAGCTGCTCCTCGCGCGCCGCGCTCCAGGTCATGGCGAAGCCGAGCGAGGCGTGGTCGCGGAAGACCGACCAGACCTTGTCGCGCTGGAAGACGCAGAGCCGCGCCCGGGTCAGCGCGGTGACCGTATGCTGCATCTCGTTCATGATCGCGAGCTGCAGCCCGACGAGATCCCCCGGCAGGGCGAAGTTCAGCACCTGCCGGCGGCCGTCCTCGATCTGCTTGTGGCGGAAGGCCCAGCCCTCGAGGATGGTGTAGAGGTGCGGGCTGGCGCTGTCCTCCATCAGGATGGTGGCCCCGGCATCGACGACGAGCTCGCCGCGCTTGAAGCCGTGCATGAAGGCGAGCTCCTCGCGGGTGAGCGCGCGGAAGACCGGGCGCGCGCGCAGCGGGCATATCTCGCAGGGGATCGGGTCCCGCCGCGGCATTGGCGCTCCTCCCGAGGGTCGACGCGAGTCCATCCGAAAACCTCCGCCATGGCAATGCCCGGAGCGCCGCGCGCGTTCCGCGCGGGGGCTTCCCCCCGCCCGCCGCTCTCGGCTAAGCACGGGGAGGCAGGACCGGGGGAGGATGCGATGATTTCAGAGCGGCGCTTCGCGGGGCGGCGGGCGGTGGTCACCGGCGGCGCTTCCGGGATCGGGCGGGCGGTGGCCGGGCGGCTGGCCGCCGAGGGCGCGCGGGTGGCGGTCTGGGACCGCGACGCCGCCGGCGCCGAGGCGGTCGCCGCCGAGCTCGAGGGCGGCATGCCGGTCCCCGTCGACATCACCGACTGGTCGGCGGTGGAGGCGGCGGCGGCGCGCACCGCCGAGGCCTTCGGCGGCATCGACGTCCTGGTCT
>NZ_CALLYO010000648.1 GCF_937858865.1 uncultured Amaricoccus sp.
GGCGGGGCGGGCGCTGCCCGAGGCAGGGCCTCGGGCGGGACAGGTGGGAAGGGCGGGACTCCTTCGGCGCTGGTCGGTGGAACCGATCGCGGGGCTAGTGACCGACGCCGGCGGCGACAGCGGCGCCGAGGGCCTGGAAGAGCGGGCGGGAGACCGGGTCGTTGGCGGCGTTCCATTCGGGATGCCACTGCACCGCCATGGCGAAGCCGGGCGCGGCCTCGACGACGATCGCCTCGGGGGTCTCGTCGGGGGCGTAGCCCTCGATGACGATGCGCTCGCCCCGGTCGAGGATGCCCTGGCCGTGCAGCGAGTTCACCATCACCTCGCGCGCCCCGAGCACGCGGTGGAAGGCGCCGCCCTCGGCGAGGCTGACGATGTGGCGCAGCTCGAACTTCTCCTCGAGCGTGCCGTCGGGCGGCATCCGGTGGTTCATCCGCCCGGGGATCTCGCGGATCTCGGGGTGGAGCGTGCCGCCGAAGGCGACGTTGAACTCCTGGAAGCCGCGGCAGATGCCGAAGACCGGCACCCCGCGCGCCACGCACTCGCGGATGAGCGGCAAGGTCACCGCGTCGCGGTCGGGGTCGAAGGTGCCGTGCTTCTCGGTCGGCTCGTGGCCGTACAGGCTCGGGTGGATGTTGGGCCGCCCGCCGGTGAAGACGAAGCCGTCGCAGGCCTCGATCAGGTCGCCGATCGCCCCGACCCGGGGGACGGCCGGCACCATGAGCGGAACGGCGCCGGTCAGGTCGGCGACCGCCTCGATGTTCGAGAGGCCCACCGCCTGGACCGGGTATTCGTCGTTGATGAGGTGAGCGTTGCCGATGATGCCGATGATGGGCTTGGCCATGGTCCGTCGTTTCGCAATCCCGCTCCAGCGGAACGATAGGTCATGCCGGCCCATTCGTCGAGATCCCGGATGTCAACGAACCGTCGCAGCGGCATGAACCGCGCCGGAAAACGCCGGCGGCGGCGCGGCGTGGAGCTGCAGCGCGAGGCCGCCCCAGAGCAGCAGCGCGAAGAGGTAGGCGAAGGCGATCGGATGGCGGCGCAGCATGGCGGGCTCCCCTTGGTCGCGTCCCTTATCGGACGCGGCTGTTGCAGCTTTCCGGCGCGGATCACGCCGGCTTGTTTCAATCGTCGCACCGCGCAAGGCCGGGGGAGGCCGGGGGCCGATCTTGACGGCCCCGGCGGCGGCGCTAGAGCGTGGAGGCCAAGCCATCAGGAGACTGCCGCCATGCGCGTCGATGCCGAGGCCCCGACGATCCGGCTCGCCGACTACCGCCTGCCCGCCTATCTCGCCGAGAGCATCGAGCTCACCTTCGTGCTCGATCCGGCCGCCACGAGGGTGCGCGCCCGCGTCGGCTTCTACCGCAACCCGGCGCGCGCCGACGAGGGGCCGGCCGACCTGCGGCTCGACGGACGCGGCCTCAAGCTCGTCTCGGCGGCGATCGACGGCGTGCCGGTGCCGGCCAACGCGCTCGCGGTCGACGCGGAGGGGCTGACCGTCGCCGCCGCGCACGTTCCCGCCGTCTTCACCTGGGAGGCGGAGAGCGAGATCGCGCCGGAGGCGAATACCGCGCTCGAGGGGCTCTACATGTCGCGCGGCATGTACTGCACCCAGTGCGAGGCGCAGGGCTTCCGCAAGATCACCTGGTGGCCGGACCGGCCGGACGTGATGGCGCGCTTCCGGGTCAGGATCGAGGGCCCCGCCGACGACAGCGCGCCGGTGCTGCTGTCGAACGGCAACCTCGTGGCCTCGGGGCCGGGGTGGGCGGAGTGGGAGGATCCGTTCGCCAAGCCCTGCTACCTGTTCGCGCTGGTCGCGGGCGACCTCCGGGCGGTCGAGGACCGCTTCGTCACCCGCTCGGGGCGCGAGGTGCTGCTGCAGATCTGGGTGCGGCCGGGGGACGAGGGGCGCTGCGGCTATGCGATGGACGCGCTGAAGCGGGCGATGGCCTGGGACGAGCGGGCCTACGGGCGGGAGTACGACCTCGACCGGTTCATGATCGTGGCGGTCGACGACTTCAACATGGGGGCGATGGAGAACAAGGGGCTCAACGTCTTCAACTCGCGCTACGTGCTGGCGAGCCCGGAGACGGCGACCGACGCCGACTACAAGTCGATCGAGACGATCATCGCGCACGAGTATTTCCACAACTGGACCGGCAACCGGATCACCTGCCGCGACTGGTTCCAGCTCTGCCTGAAGGAGGGGCTGACGGTCTTCCGCGACCAGCAGTTCTCGGCCGACCAGCGCTCGGCCGGCGTGAAGCGGATCGAGGACGTGCTGCGCCTGCGCGCGGCGCAGTTCCGCGAGGACGCGGGGCCGCTGGCGCATCCGGTGCGGCCGGAGGAATACATCGAGATCAACAACTTCTATACCGCGACCGTCTACGAGAAGGGGGCCGAGGTCATCCGCATGCTGCGGCTCCTCGTCGGGGCGGAGACCTATGCCAAGGCGCTCGATCTCTACTTCGAGCGGCACGACGGACAGGCCTGCACGATCGAGGACTGGCTCAGGGTCTTCGAGGACGCCTCGGGACGCGATCTCGCCCAGTTCAGGCTCTGGTACAGCCAGGCGGGCACGCCGCGGGTGAGGGCGCGGGACGGCTGGGACGGCGCGCGCTACCGGCTGGAGCTGGCGCAGGAGACGCCGCCGACGCCGGGACAGCCGGAGAAGGCGCCGCTGGTCATCCCGGTCGCCTACGGCCTGCTCGGCCCGGACGGCGGGGCGATGGCCGAGGGGGTGCTGGAGCTCGACGCGGCCGCCGGGACCTTCGAGTGGGAGCTGCCGGCGCGGCCGGTGCCCTCGCTCCTCCGCGGCTTCTCGGCGCCGGTCATCCTCGAGCGGGAGGACGATCCGCGCGAGCGGATCTTCCTGCTCGCCCACGACAGCGACCCGTTCAACAAGTGGGAGGCGGGGCGGACCTCGGCCCTCATCCTGCTGGCGCGGATGGCGGCGGACGAGGGCCTCGCCGCGGACGGCGGCTTCCTCGCCGCGCTGGTGGCGGTGGCGGACGACCCGGCGCTCGATCCGGCCTTCAAGGCGCTGGCGCTGGCGTTGCCCGGCGAGGAGGAGGTGATCGCGCACGTCGCGGCGCAGGGCGGCGTGCCCGACCCGCTGGCGATCTGGGCGGCGCGGCGGCGGCTCGAGGCGGCGGCGGGTCGGGCGCTCGGCGCGCGGGCGGCGGCGCTGCATGCGGCGAACGCCGTCGGGGGCACCTACAGCCCGGACGCGGCCGCGGCCGGCAAGCGGGCGCTCAGGGCGCGGGCGCTCGGCTTCCTGACCGCGCTCGACCCGGAGGCGCGGGCGGCGCGGGCGCAGTTCGCCGCCGCCGGCAACATGACCGAGCGGATGGCGGCGCTGGCGCTCCTCGTCGCGCACGGGCGGGGCGAGGCGGCGCTCGCCGAGTTCCATGCCGCCTGGGCACACGACCGGCTCGTCGTCGACAAGTGGTTCGCGGTGCAGGCGGCCGGCACGCCGCCCGCCGAGGCGGTAGCGACAGTCGGGCGGCTGACCCGGCATCCCGACTTCGACTGGAAGAACCCCAACCGCTTCCGCGCGGTGATCGGCTCCTTCGCCGCCGCCAACCCGGCCGGCTTCCATGCGCCGGACGGCAGCGGCTACCGGCTGGTGACCGACTGGCTCCTCCGGCTCGACCCGGTCAACCCGCAGACGACGGCGCGGCTGGCGGCGACCTTCGGCAACTGGCGGATCTTCGATCCCGAGCGGCAGCGGCTGATGCAGGCGGAGCTGGAGCGGCTGGCGGCGCTGCCGGGGCTCTCGCGCGACACCGGCGAGATCGTCGGCCGTTTGTTGCGCGGCCCGGGCGCGTGACCGGCCGCCGAAACCCGGGCGCTTGTCACGGCATTGTCAAGCTGACACCATAGGAGACGATCATGCGCGATGTCGTCGACCAGCTGATCGAGGAGCGGGCGCCGTGGATGCGCCGCCGGGGACCGCTGGTCACCGTGGCGCGGCCAATTCTCCACCGGCTGCTGCAGTACGACCGCACCATCAAGGTCGGCGAGGCGCTCGAGCCGCTGCCGGGGACGGCGGTGCTTCAGTCGCTCTACGACATGCTCTGCCAGCACGTGGAGGTCGCCGGGCTCGAGAACATCCCGCGGCAGGGGCCGGCGATGGTGATCGCCAACCATCCGACCGGGATCGCCGACGGGATCGTGCTCTACGGCGTGCTGGCCTCGGTGCGGCCGGATCTCTTCATCTTCGCCAATGCCGACGCGCTCAGGGTGATGCCGCAGCTCGACGCGGTGATCGCGCCGGTCGAATGGCGGCCGGAGAAGCGGACGCACAAGCAGAACCGCGAGACGATGGACTATGCCCGGCGGGCGTTCGAGGCCGGGCGGATGGCGGTCCTCTTCCCCTCGGGGCGGCTGGCGAAGCGGCGCTGGTGGTCGCTGCACGAGCGGCCGTGGATGGCCTCGGGCGCGATGATGGCGAGGCGCTTCGCGCTGCCGGTGGTGCCGCTGCACATCACGGCGCGGAACTCGCTCCTCTTCTATCTGTTCGACCGGATCCATCCGACGCTCAGGGACATCACCCTCTTCCACGAGGTGCTGAACAAGATCCACCAGCCGTACCGGCTGAACCTCGGGACGGTGATCGAGCCCGAGACGCTGCCGGCCAACTCGGCGGAGGCGATCGAGGTCCTGCGCGCGCGCACGCTGGAGCTCGGCGGGCTGAAGCCGCAGACGGTGCTGACCGCGCCGGTCTACGGGCGGCTGAAGCCGGCCCGGCTGACGGTCTGACGCCGCCGAGGCCCCTGGCCCGGCAACCTCGCCAAAGGGCACGGGCGGGGATGAGGCGACGGTGCGGCCCGGTGTCGGCCGGCGGGATCGGGGCGGTGCCTCGCTTGCCGCGCCGGGAGGGCGGCGATAGAAGGGCGGCCTGACCCGAAGCGGATGGACCGAGCGCATGGCCGAGCTTGCCTACAGGGAACCCGAGCCGAAGATCATCCCCGGCGCCAGGGGCGACTGGGAGATGGTGATCGGCCTGGAGGTGCACGCGCAGGTCAGCTCCGAGGCCAAGCTCTTCTCCGGCGCCTCGACCGCCTTCGGCGCGGTGCCGAACTCGAACGTGAGCCTGGTCGACGCGGCGATGCCGGGGATGCTGCCGGTCATCAACGGCTTCTGCGTCGAGCAGGCGGTCCGGACCGGCCTCGGGCTGAAGGCGAAGATCAACCGCTTCTCGCGCTTCGACCGCAAGAACTACTTCTACCCCGACCTGCCGCAGGGCTACCAGATCAGCCAGCTCTACCACCCGGTCGTCGGCGCGGGCGAGGTGCTCGTCGACCTCGGGCCGGGCGTGGCGCGCAAGGTCCGCATCCACCACATCCACCTCGAGCAGGACGCCGGCAAGTCGATCCACGACATGGATCCCGATCTGTCGTTCGTCGACCTGAACCGCACCGGCGTCGCGCTGATGGAGATCGTCTCGATGCCCGACATCCGCTCGGCCGAGGAGGCGGCGGAGTACGTGCGCAAGCTGCGGCAGATCCTGCGCTACCTCGGCACCAGCGACGGCAACATGCAGGAGGGGAACCTGCGCGCGGACGTGAACGTGAGCGTGCGGCCCAGGGGGTCGCAGGAGCTCGGCACCCGCTGCGAGATCAAGAACATGAACTCGATGCGCTTCATCATGCAGGCGGTCGAGTACGAGGCGCGGCGGCAGATCGGCATCCTGGAGGACGGCGGCAGCATCGAGCAGGAGACCCGGCTCTACGACCCGAACCGCGGCGAGACCCGCTCGATGCGCTCGAAGGAGGAGGCGCACGACTACCGCTACTTCCCCGACCCCGACCTCCTGCCGCTCGAGCTGGAGCAGGAGTGGATCGACGCCATCGCGGCGGCGCTGCCGGAGCTGCCGGACGCGCGCAAGGCGCGCTACGTCGCCGACTACGGGATGACCGAGTATGACGCGGGCGTGCTGACGGCCGAGGCCGAGACGGCGCGGTATTTCGAGGCGGTGGCTGGGGGGCGCGACGGCAAGCAGGCGGCGAACTGGGTCATCAACGAGCTCTTCGGGCGGCTGAACAGGGAGGGGCTGGCGCTCGAGGCGAGCCCGGTCGGGCCGGCGCAGCTCGGCGGGCTGATCGACCTCGTCGGCTCGGGGGAGATCTCGGGCAAGATCGGCAAGGACGTCTTCGAGATTCTCTGGACCGAGGGCGGCGATCC
>NZ_CALLYO010000649.1 GCF_937858865.1 uncultured Amaricoccus sp.
GGGATCCGGGGCGCGCAGGCGGGCGGCGGTCGGGCCAGGGCCGACCTTGACGGCGAGGCCGCCGAGCGCCTGGGCGGCAGCGAAGGCATCCTCGTCGGTCGTGTCGTCGCCGAGCATGAGCGGCCGGCGCCCCGCGAAGGGGAGGCGCTCGCCGAGACGGCGGAGGGCCGTGCCCTTGTGGGCCGCGGCGGGCTTCACCTCGACGACCATCTTGCCGTGCTGCCGCACGAGGCCCGGCGCGGCGGCGGCGGCCGCGGTGGCGGCCGCGAGGCAGTCGGCCTCCGCCGCGGGCGCGGCGCGGAAGTGCAGCGCGGCGACCGGACCCTTCAGCTCGAGCCGGACGCCGGGGGTACGGGCGGCGGCGCGCAGCGGCGCGAGGACGGCGGCGGGAAGCGGGGCCGGGGTCGGTGGCAGCGGGGCGCTGGGGGCGAGGATCTCGAGCCCGTGGCCGCCGGCGCGCCAGACCTCCGGGGGGGTGCGGTGGGCGAGATCGCGCAGGTCGCGTCCGCTCAGGACGGCGATGGCGCCGCCGAGCCGCAGCGCCAGTCGGGCGAGGACCGGACCGAGATCGGGGGGGAGGAAGATCGCGTCCGGATCCGGGCCGATCTCGGCGAGGGTGCCGTCGAAGTCGAGAAAGAGCGCGTCCTCCGGCGTGAGGCGGAGCGTGTCGAGCGGGAGGCCGCTCACGCGGGGACGCCGGCGCTGGCCTCGAGGGCGTCGAGGAAGCTGCGCCGCCACCAGGCGATGTCGTGCTCCTGCACGTTGCGGATCAGATCCTGCCAGCGCTCGATGCGCTCCTCGCGCGGCATGGAGAGCGCGCGGTGGATGGCGTCGGCGGTGGCGGCGATGTCGTGCGGGTTGACGAGGAGGGCGGCCTGCATCTGCTCGGCCGCGCCAGCGAACTCGGAGAGGACGAGGACGCCCGGATCCTCGGGGGTCTGGGCGGCGACGAACTCCTTGGCGACGAGGTTCATGCCGTCGTGCAGCGGCGTAACCAGGCCGACCCGGGCCAGGCGGTAGAGGCCGCAGAGCGTGCCGCGGTCGTAGCTGCGGGCGAGGTAGCGGATCGGCATCCAGTCGAGGTCGGCATAGTCGGCGTTGATCCGGCCGGCGAGGCGGTCGAGCTCCTCGCGCAGCACCTGATAGGCATCGACCGATTCGCGCGAGGGCGGGGCGATCTGCAGGAAGCTGACCCGGCCGCGCAGCTCCTCGTGGTCGTCGAGCATGCGCCCGAAAGCCTCCATGCGCTGCGGCAGGCCCTTGGAATAGTCCATGCGGTCGACGCCGATGACGAGGGCGCGATGGTCGGTGATCTTGCCGACGCGCGCGGCGGCGGCGACGCCTTCCTCGCCCTCGGCTTGGGCGGCGACGTCGTCGGGATCGACGCCGATCGAGAAGGTCGCGGCGCGCAGGACCTGGTCGAAGACGCGGAGCCTGCCATCCTCTAGGATCTCCGCGCCCGCGTTTTCAACGAGATAGCGGCGAAAGTTCGCGGTGTCCCGATCAGTCTGGAAGCCGACGAGGTCGAAGGCGGCGAGCCCGAGCGCGAGGCGCTGGTGCTGCGGCAGGGCGGAGAAGACTTCCGGGGCGGGGAAGGGGACATGCAGGAAGAAGCCCATCCGGCCGCGCCAGCCGGAGGCGCGAAGCTCCTGGCCCATCAGCAGGAAATGGTAGTCGTGTACCCAGACCATGTCGTCCGGGCGCGTGAAGGGGGCGAGGAGGCGCGCAAAGCGCCGGTTCACCTGCTCGTAGGCGGCGAAGTCGCTCTCGTCGAAATGCGCGAGATCGACGCGGTAGTGGAAGACCGGCCAGAGGGCGCGGTTGGCGTAGCCGAGGTAGTAGCCCTCGTATTCGGGGAGGGTGAGGTCGGCGAGCGCGAACTCGACGTTGCCCTCGGTGAAGTGCCGCACGCCGCGCGTCTCGCGCTCCACCGTGTCGCCGGACCAGCCGAACCAGACGCCGCCTCGCTGCGCCAGGGCGTCCCTGAGCGCGACGGCGAGCCCGCCCGCTCGGGACTCGCCGGGCGTCTCCACTCGGTTCGATGCAACGACAAGCCGTCCCGCCACCCGCAGACTCCCCATCCCCAACGGTTTTGAGGAGGAACGCCGTGGTGGCGCGATGGTTCCGCTGCGGCGGGCCTATTCGCCATCTCCAGCCTTATCGGTCGGTGGCAATGGCTTACAGGGATTCGTTCGAACTGGGAGGCATATTGAATCCATATGGAATGCGTATTGCACCTGAAAGAGTCGGGATTGGTCCGCCCGGCGCGGCAAGCGCGTCAGGCGCCGGAGACGACTGGCGGCGGCAGGAGGCGGGCTTCGGCCAGGAGGGCGGTCAGGACCGCGACGTGGCGCTGGATCGAGTAGGTGGCATCGCCCGCGGCGCGGGTGGCCTCGAGGCGCGTCTCTTCGGCGAGCAGGCTGCCGATCGCCTGGCCGGGGGCCGCGACGCGCGACTGGCGCAGGATCCGCTTGAGGTCGCGCTCGCGGCGGTAGTCGGCGACGCCGCAGCGGGCGGCGCGGATCAGGATCTTCGGGCGGCGCAGGGCGTTCAGGACGGTGGAGAGGTCGGTCATTCGTTTTCTCCCTGAGGTGTTTCTTCCGGCCGCATACTCGCTCGGGTTGCAGCGGTGTTGCGCAACCTATGCGAGTAGCGCGCGCTGCAACGAAGCGGCAACGAACCGGAAACATCAGTGATTTCCGCAGGGTAAGGATATGTTCACGAATCAACTTTAAGACGAGTTTCGCGAAAAATTTCCGTAAAAGGAGCAGGTTCCGTGCGCTCTTGCATCCCGCCCCCGACCATCCCGCGCGACCGGCGGAGGCGCGTCGGATGATCCCGGGCTGGTTGCCGGACGGCGCGGTCGCCTATCTCGCCCACACCACGGGCGGCCTCCCGATCCGGGCCGTGGCGCGGGCGCAGGGCTGCCACGCTTCGACGGTCCTGCGCCAGATCCGCCGTTTCGAGGCGTGGCGGGACGATCCGCTGATCGACGAGGCTCTCGAGCGCATCGCCCGCGAGCACGCCGACGCCCTCTCCACCGTGTCCACCAAGGAGTCGCCGATGCCCGTTCCGGCCGCCCAGCCCGCCAACGTCAGCGACCCGCGCATCGACCGGGAGGCGCGGCGCATCCTGCGCCGGCTCTGCGAGAAGGGGGCCTTCCTCGCGGTGGCGCCGGACATGGAGCGGGCGGTGGTGCTGCGCGAGGTGGTGCCGGGCAAGCAGAACCGGATCGCCATCGTCGACCGCGACGTGGCGCATGCCTTCGCCCTGCAGGAATGGATCACCTGCGCCAAGGCCGGCAAGATCGCCTGCTACACGATCAGCGCGGTGGGGCGGGCGGCGCTGAAGCGGCTGCTGACCGAGGAGCGGGTCGCGCGCGGGCCGAAGGGAGGGTTCGGCGGCTTCGAGGAGGCGCAGGCGCCCTTCCAAGAACAGCACCGCTTCTTCGCCGAGCGCACGGTCATGGCCGAGGACGGCTCCGGCGAGCGGCAGGTCCGCTTCAACCTCGCCGAGAGCCCGCTCTCGGTGCTCGGCCGCAAGCGCGACAAGGACGGCGCGGCCTACCTCGCGGCCGAGCTGATCGAGGCCGGTGAGCGGCTGCGCGAGGACTTCGAGCTGGCGCAGCTGGGGCCGCGCGTCGCCCAGGACTGGGAGCGGTTCCTGACCGCCGGCGGATCGCGCGGCGCCGCGCGCGGCCGCGGGCCGGGCGAAGGGCCGCAGGACGCGCGGGTGCGCTTCGCCAGGGCGATGGAGGCGCTGGGGCCCGGCCTCTCGGACATCGTCTTCCGCATCTGCTGCTTCCTCGAGGGGCTCGAGACCGCCGAGAAGCGCCTCGGCTGGTCGGCCCGCTCGGGGAAGGTGGTGCTGAAGATCGCGCTGGAACGGCTC
>NZ_CALLYO010000650.1 GCF_937858865.1 uncultured Amaricoccus sp.
GGCCTTGGACATGCGCGGCCAGGGCTCGGTGCCCGTCGCGGTGACGAGGACGACGGCGTTCTCGGTCCCGCCCATGATGCCGGTCGCGGGCGAGACGTCGTTGGCGACGATCCAGTCGGCGCCCTTGCGCTTGCGCTTGGCGGTCGCGTTCGCCACCAGGTCGTCGGTCTCGGCGGCGAAGCCGACGACGAGGCCGGGGCGGTCGGGGCGGGCGGCGATGGTCCCGAGGATGTCGGGGTTCTCGGCGAGCGCGAGCGCGGGCGGCCGGCCGGAGGCGTCCTTCTTCACCTTCGAGCCGCTCGCCGTGGTGACGTGCCAGTCGGCGACCGCGGCGGCGAAGACGGCGGCGTCGGCGGGCAGCGCCGCCTCGGCGGCGGCGAGCATCTCGCGCGCGGTCTCGACCTCGACGACGGTGGCGCCGCGCGGGCGCGGGGCCTCGGCCGGGCCGGTGACGAAGGTGACGCGGGCGCCGCGGCGGGCGAGCGCCTCGGCGATCGCGCTGCCCTGCCGGCCGGAGGAGCGGTTGGCGATGTAGCGCACCGGGTCGATCGGCTCGTGGGTCGGGCCGGAGGTGACGAGGACGTGCCGGCCGGTCAGCGGCCCGGCGCCGAGCGCGGCCTCGATGGCGGCGAGGATCTCGGGCGGCTCGGCCATGCGGCCGAAGCCGAACTCGCCGCAGGCCATCTCGCCCTCGTTCGGGCCGACGGCGAGCGCGCCGTCGGCGAGGACGGCGGCGAGGTTGCGGCGGGTCGCCGGATGCTCCCACATGCGCACGTTCATCGCCGGGGCGAGGAGGACGCGCTTGTCGGTGGCGAGGAGCAGCGTCGAGGCGAGGTCGTTGGCATTGCCGTGGGCGAGCCGGGCGACGAGGTCGGCCGTCGCCGGGGCGACGACGACGAGGTCGGCGGCGCGGGAGAGCTCGATGTGGCCCATCTCCGCCTCGGCGGTCAGGTCGAAGAGCCGCTCGTGCACCCGTGTCCCGGCGAGGGCGGAGACGGTGAGGGGGGTGACGAACTCGGCGCCCGCCGCGGTCAGCACGGGCGTGACGCTCGCGCCGGCCCTGGCGAGGAGGCGGATGAGCTCGAGGCTCTTGTAGGCGGCGATGCCGCCGCCGATGACGAGAAGGATCCGGCGGCCGGCGAGCATGGGGTCCCTGTCCGTTTGGGCGCGCGGGCGACTCTATGTGCCGCGGGGCGGGGGCGCAAGGCGAGCCACTTGCCCGGTGCGCCGGCAGGGCATAGGAGGGGCGCGGCCCCCCGCCTGACCTCGGCCTGACCTCGGCCCGACCTCGGAGACATCCATGCCTGAACCGCTGCGTATCGGCCTCGCCGGCCTCGGGACCGTCGGCGCGGGGGTGGTGAAGATGCTGCAGGTGCATGCCGGCACCATCGCCGCCCGGGCCGGGCGGCCGGTCGAGATCGCCGCGGTCTCCGCCCGCTCGCGGCACCGCGACCGCGGGGTGGATCTCTCCGGCTACGGCTGGGAGGACGATCCGGTGGCGCTGGCGCGGCGCGGGGACGTCGATCTCGTCGTCGAGGTGATGGGCGGCGAGGACGGGCCGGCCAGGGCGACGGCGCTGGCCGCGATCGGCGCCGGCAAGCATCTCGTGACCGCCAACAAGGCGATGCTGGCCCGGCACGGGCAGGCGCTCGCCGAGGCGGCCGAGGCCGCGGGCGTCGCGCTGCGCTTCGAGGCGGCGGTGGCGGGCGGGATCCCGGTCGTCAAGGCGCTGGCCGAGGGGCTGGCGGGGAACCGGATCACCCGGCTGATGGGGGTCCTGAACGGGACCTGCAACTACATCCTGACGCGGATGGAGGCGGAGGACGCGCCCTATGCCCAGGTGCTCGAGGCGGCGCAGCGGCTCGGCTACGCCGAGGCGGACCCGTCCTTCGACGTGGGCGGGATCGACGCGGCGCAGAAGCTGGCGCTGCTGGCGGCGATCGCCTTCGGGACGCAGGTCGATTTCGGCGGGATCGCGGTCGAGGGGATCGAGCGGGTCAGCCTCGCCGACATCGAGCATGCGGCCGAGCTCGGCTACCGCATCCGCCTGCTCGGGGTCGCGCGGATGACCGGGGCGGGGCTCGAGGCGCGGATGCAGCCCTGCCTGGTTCCGGCGGGCTCGCCCTTCGGGCAGCTCGCGGGCGTCACCAACATGGTGGTGATCGAGGGCGACTTCGTCGGGCGCATCGTGCTGAGCGGGCCGGGCGCCGGCGAGGGGCCGACGGCCTCGGCGATCGTCGGCGACGTGATCGACGTCGCGCGCGGGCTCGTCATCCCGCCGTTCGGGCAACCGGCGGCCGAGCTCGCCGCGGCGGCGCGGGCCGGCGACGGGGCGGCGGCGGCCTACTACCTGCGCTTCCTGCTCGCCGATGCGCCGGGGGTGCTCGCCAAGGTGGCGGCCGAGCTCGGGGCGGCGGGGATCTCGATCAACCGGATGCGGCAGGTCGAGCACGAGAGCGAGGAGGCGCCGGTGCTGATCGTGACCCACAATGCGGAGCGGGCGGCGCTCGATGCCGCCCTCGCGGCCATCGCGCGGCTCGACGTCTGCCGGGCGGAGCCGGT
>NZ_CALLYO010000651.1 GCF_937858865.1 uncultured Amaricoccus sp.
AATACCCTCTGGGGCGGGGTGATCGGCGACGACGGGATCGCCGGCATCGTCATCGGCCAGGGCAGCGGCGTCGGCGAGGCGCACCTCGCGCTCCAGGCCTACGCGAAGCGGCTGAGCGAGCGCGGCATCGTGCTCGCGGTCTGCTCGAAGAACGACCCGCACATCGCCGAGGCGGCCTTCGACCATCCCGAGATGCTGCTGAAGCGCGCCGATTTCGCCGCCTTCGTCGCCAACTGGACCGACAAGGCGACGAACCTGCGCGCGATCGCCAAGGCGCTGAACCTCGGCCTCGATTCGCTCGTCTTCGTCGACGACAACCCGGTCGAGCGGGAGCAGGTGCGCTCTGGCCTGCCGGAGGTCGCGGTGCCGGAGCTGCCGGCAGACCCGGCGCTCTACGTGCGCACCCTGGCCGAGGCCGGCTACTTCGAGGCGGCGGCCTTCACCGCCGAGGACCGGGACCGGGCCGAGCAGTATGCGGCCAACCTCGAGCGCGAGAGCCTAGCCGCCGCCGCCGGCGACATGGAGGCCTTCCTCGGGCAGCTCGCCATGACCGTCGAGTTCGGCCCGGTGAACGCGCTGAACCTCGCCCGCGTCACCCAGCTCATCAACAAGACCAACCAGTTCAACACCACCACCATCCGCCGCACAGAGGCGGAGGTGGCGGCGATCGCCGGGGACCCGGCGGGGCTGACGCTGCAGTTCCGCCTCGTCGACAAGTTCGGCGACAACGGCATCGTCAGCGTCATGCTGCTCGAGCCGGCCGGCGCAGCCCGGGCCGAGGGCGAGGGGCGCGCGCTCGAGCTGGTCAACTGGGTGATGAGCTGCCGGGTCTTCGGCCGCCAGCTCGAGGAGGAGGCGCTCAACATCCTCGCCGAGACCGCCCGCGCCCGCGGCGTTGCCGAGATCCGCGCGGCCTTCGTGCCGACGGAGAAGAACGGGGTGATCGCCGACCTCTTCCCGCGGCTCGGCTTCGCGCCGACAGGCGAGGGGCGCTTCACGCTCTCCCTCGCGGCGCACGCCCGCCGCGCCACCCGCATCCGCCACAAGGAGGCCGCGTGACCGACCGCATGACTGACGAGGAAATCTTCGGCACGCTGACCGGAATCCTGCGGGATCTGCTCGGCGACCCCGGAATCGTCCTCACCCCCGCGACGACACGGCCGGAAGTCCCGCGCTGGGACAGCTTCGCCTACGTCAGCTTCATCGTGGCGGTCGAGGTCGAGTACGGCATCAAGTTCCCGATCGCCGAGGTGGAGGCCTTCCAGACCGTCGGCGACATCGTCAACGCCATCAAGAGGCTCAGGGCGGCGTAAATGCTGTTCAATTCGTACGAGTACATCCTGGTCTTCCTGCCGGTCACGGTGCTCGTCTTCCTCGCGCTCGGGCGCAGTTCGCGAGGGATGGCGCTCGGCTGGCTGATCTTCGCCTCGGTCTGCTTCTACGCCTGGTGGCGGCCGGTGAACGTGGCGATCATCGCCCCCTCGATCGCCATCAACTACCTGCTCGGCCGGGTGCTGCTCGGGCTCGCGGGCGACCCGAGTAAGGCCCGCCGGCGCACACTCCTGCTCGCGCTCGGCATAGCCTTCAACGTCTGCTTCCTCGGCTACTTCAAGTATGCGAACTTCGCGGTCTCGGTGGTGGACGACCTCTCCGGGCAGGACTTCGTCTTCAAGCAGGTGATCC